>JAFGSY010000045.1 GCA_016934315.1 Candidatus Anaeroferrophillus wilburensis
GAATAATTCGTAACAAACGCAGTAAAATCAAGCCTGATTTAGTGAAAATAGCGGCTTAACCCTCTAAAAACTTTAGACTGTCAAGTCTCTTATAATAAACGCTTAAATTAATTAGTTCATAAATTACCATAAACGGCCAGCTGCCTATCCTAAAGATCACTGATAACCGGATGGGGGCGACTGAAAGGGCGGTAGAACCATGAAGGATCCCAAGCGTGTTACTGTTATTGGTGCCGGCATTGCCGGCCTGGCCTGTGCCTATGAAATCTTGAGCCAGGCACGGAATAAAGGGCTGCCCATCGAGGTAGCAGTCGTCGACCGCGCATCGTATATCGGCGGCAAGATCAAAACCACCTACGCCGATCCCTATACCGTCGAGGGCGGCCCCGACTGCTTCATCCTGGAAAAACCCTGGGCCCTGAGCCTGATCAGGGAACTGGGCATGGAGGATCAGCTCGTCAATACCAGCAGCAGCGCCAGCGGCACCTATATCTATGCCGGCAATCGCCTCCACCGCCTGCCGGATGGTCTGATTATGATGATTCCCACCAAAATCATCCCCTTTGCCACTTCACCGCTGATCTCCTGGCCGGGAAAGATCCGGATGGGCATGGATCTACTGATTCCCAGGCGACAGGGGGGTGGCGACGAAAGTCTGGCCAGTTTCGTCACCCGACGCCTCGGCAGAGAGGCCCTGGAAAAAATTGCTGAACCCTTAGTGGGCGGTATTCATGCCGGCAATCCTGACAACATGAGTCTGCTGGCCACCTTTCCCCGCTTCATCGAAATGGAACAGCAGTCGGGAAGCCTTATCCGCGGCATGTTCGCGCGCAAGAAAGCAATGGCTGAAGCAATGAAAAACCGGCCGAAAACCGGGGCTCCGCCCCGCACCTTTTTCATCTCGATGAAAAAAGGGATGGCCCAACTCACCGATGCCCTGGCCGATGTCATCGGTCGCCAGCGGATTACCACCAACCTTGCCATCCGTACGGTTGCCAAAGGTGACCAGGAGGGGTATCTCCTGGAAACTGCCGATGGTCAGCAGTGGCAGGCAGACAGCGTTGTCATGGCCAGTGAATCCTTTGCCACGGCCGATATGGTTGCCTCCCTGGCACCCGACCTGGCCGCCACCCTGAAAAAGATTCCCTATGTCTCTTCTTCCATTGTTTCGCTGGTTTTTTCCCGCGACGACATCCCCCATCCTCTGGACACCTACGGTTTCATCGTCCCAAAAATCTCAAACCGCAAAATCATGGCCACCACCTGGTCATCAATCAAATGGCCTCATCGCTCACCGGCAGGCAAAGTGCTGATGCGCTCTTTTGTTGGCGGTGCCCAACAGCCGGAACTGGCCGATCTTGATGATGCAACCATCACCGCCACGGTCCTCCATGAGCTCAAGGAGATTATCGGCATTAGCGCTAAACCGGAACAGGTATGGATCAACCGCTGGCCCCAGGGCATGCCCCAGTACATTGTTGGCCACCTGGATCGACTGGCAGTCATCGACCAGCAGCTCAAAGCATTGCCGGGACTCTACCTGACCGGGGCCGGCTACCGCGGCATCGGCCTGCCCGACTGCATCAACCATGCCCGTCAGACCGGGGAAAAAGTTGTTGCCGACCTGTTATGATCAAGGTTCTCCACTGCCTGTCTCAAATCCCCGGCCAAACCGGCAGCGGCGTCTACCTCCAATCACTGATCCGCGAAGGTCACAGGCGGGGACTTGAGCAATGGGTGATCTGCGGCCTGCCGGCTGAAACCCCTCAAGCCGAGATTGAACATCTCACCCAGCAGCACATCTTTCCCGTCCTTTTCGACTCCCAGCAGCTCCCTTTTCCGGTTGCCGGGATGAGCGATGTCATGCCCTACCCCAGCACCCTCTTCTCCTCCTTCTGCTGTGACAAGCTGACCCGCTACGAGGCTGCTTTTGCCCGCGTAGTTCAGGAAGTGGTACGCCGGCTCTCGCCCGACATCATCCACTCGCACCACCTGTGGTTGATGACCGCTTTGATCCGCCGCCTTTTTCCAAACATCCCCCTGGTTACCACCAGTCATGGCACCGATTTGCGACAGCTGCAACTGGCTGACCACCTGGCGCTCAGGGTCATCTCCGGGTGCCAGGAAGTGGATAAAGTCATGGCCCTGAATGAAGAACAGAAAAAAAATATCATCGAGTTATATGGCGTTGATAACGATCAGGTGGTGGTCACCGGCACCGGCTTCCGTGACGATCTGTTCAGCACTGATTTCTGCACCAAGGGCAGCGATATCACCCTGCTCTATGCCGGCAAGCTCAGTCGGGCAAAAGGCGTACCCTGGCTGCTGGAAGCGGTGGCTGAACTTGACATTACTTTGAAGATCGCCGGTGGCGGGGGTGGCAAGGAAGCTGAAGAGATCAGGAGACAGGCACAGAAACTGCGGCCGAACGTCACCCTGCTGGGTGTCCTGTCTCAGGAAGAACTGGCTGAAGAGTGCAAAAAAGCCCACATCTTTGTACTCCCCTCATTCTACGAGGGGCTGCCCCTGGTCCTGCTGGAAGCCTTGGCCTGCAGCTGCCGGCTGGTGGTCACCGACCTGCCGGGCATCCGGACTATGTTCCCTGAGGAAACCCTAGATGATGGCCTGGTAACCCTGGTGCCGATGCCGGAACTCATGGGCCCCGACACCCCGAACCCGGACCACCTGCCACGCTTTTGCAACAACCTGAAACAGGCCATTAAAGATCAGGTGGAAAAGGTAAAAAAACAGCAGACCTTCTGCTGTCTGCCGCTGGAAAAAACCCTGCAGAACAATACCTGGCAACATATTTTTTCCCGCGTGCTCTCCATCTACCAGGAAGTTTTAATGAAAAACGGCACAGGGTCTAGGGTGCAAGCCAAACAGTAGGTAATATATCCCAGAAATTGAGCGGTGTAGCAACTATTGTGCTCCCCCTTATATCGTCCATCGTACACCATCTTTTCATCATCGCTGTCCCAGGGGAGTGCCAAAATCCCGGTACCATTGATAAAAGTAGCAGGGAAAACGTGATACGCTCGCCCGCCGGCTGGCACCAGTCGCTTCATCAACCTCGTCAAGCAAGCTTAACAGCCGCTCCCTGGCGGCCAGATCAAAGGCATAAATGACCCCGGTATGAATCCAGCGATCTCCAAACGGAACAAAGCGGCCGGCCAGCATCCAGCTTTCGTCGGCAATCCGGCCGAGAACCGCATCAAAAAGCTCAAACGAGGTACCGTCCAGGAGGGGTTCAAGGGTGAGAAAATCCTTTTTTTTCCAATCGGTAACTGCAAAGAGGGAAAAAACTGTACCTTTAAGGTAGTTCTCCAATAACTGCCGCTCCAGGGCCGGCAGAAAGTCATCACCAACGCTGTCGAGAAATACCGCCGGCAACGGGCGAACATCAGCGGCCTGCTGAAAAATCAACAGATCCATCATTGCTTCCGTATCGCTTTGTTTCACCAGATTCAGGGTACCGTCCCGGTCCACCAGCCCCAGACTGGCACCCGCCTCCCTGATTTGCTGCGGTTCAGCCAGTTTGGTCAACTTGGCATTGACTTCGGTAACCATTTTACGGATCTGACGATACTCTTTTTTCAGCTTGCTGCCAAACATTCTTCCCTCCCCTCAGCGAGGGGTTACTTCCCCTCGAGCGTGAACATCTCTCGATTGCCGGTATACTTTTCCCGCAATTTCGGTTTTTCTATCTTGCCGGTGGGATTGCGTGGCACATCGTCGAAGAAAAAGGTCCTCGGCTGCTTATAACGCGGCAGCTTGTCGCAGAATTCCTGCATCTGTTCCACGGTCAACACCCGCCCCGGCTTCACCTCAATAATGGCGGCCACTGACTCACCCAGCCGTTCATCAGGAAGGCCGATAACCGCAGCATCCTGCACATCAGGATGATCCTGGAGGAAGTCCTCGATCTCCACCGGAAAGATATTCTCCCCGCCGGTAATGATAACATCTTTCTTCCGGTCCACCAGATAGATAAAACCATCCTCATCCACCCGGGCAATGTCGCCGGTATGGAGCCAGCCATTCCGCAAAGCCCTGGCGGTTTCCTCCGGATTTTTATAATATTCCTTCATCACCGACGGACCGCGAACAACCAGCTCCCCCGGATCTCCCGGCGTTACCCGCCGACCGTGACTGTCAACAATGCTGTATTCCCAATCAAAGCCGGGAACACCAATGGCCCCCACCTTGTGCAGGTTTTCCATCCCCAGATGGACGCAGCCGGGGCCGGTTGATTCACTGAGCCCATAGTTGGTATCATAGCTGTGGTGGGGAAAAACCTTCAACCACTCTCTGATCAGGCTGGGAGGTACCGGCTGGGCACCGATATGCATCAGCCGCCACTGACCAAGGTTATAATCATCGAGGTTGACCTGCCCATCTTCGATGGCGGTCAGGATATCCTGGGCCCAGGGAACCAGCAGCCAGACAATGGTGCCCTGCTCCTGGGAAACCGCTTCGAGAATCCACTGGGGGCTGACCCCCTTGAGAATGACCGCCTTGGCCCCGACGATAAAGTTGCCGAACCAGTGCATTTTTGCCCCGGTATGGTAGAGAGGCGGAATAAGGATGAAATTATCCTCGTGGGTCTGCAGGTGATGGCGGTTTTCAGTAATACAGGATGCTTCCAGGTTGCGCTGGGTCAGGAGAATGGGTTTGGGCCGTCCGGTGGTACCCGAAGTGAAATAAAGCGCCGCCTCGTCGTTCAGTTCCAGGGGAACATCCAGGGGTTCGGCAGATTCGCCGGCCAGCAGCTGCTCGTATATATCGGCATAGGCAGGACCCTCTCCTCCCACATAAACAAACTTTTTCACCGTCGGTAACTCATCCTTGATCTGCTCGATCCGTTCGGCGAACTCCGGTCCGAAAAAGAGCACGTCCCCTTCAGCCACCTCGATACAATATTTGATATCATCGGCGGTAAAACGGAAATTCAGCGGCACCACCCAGGCCCCGGAACGCAGAATGCCAAAGTAAAGCGGCAGCCATTCCAGGCTGTTCATCAGCAGATGAATGACCTTGCTCCCCTTGCCAATACCCATGCCCTGCAAAAGATTGGCAACCTGGTTAGCCTGGCGGTCAAATTCACTCCAGGTAATTTCACGTCTGGTTTGCTGGACCGGATCGCGTTCAATCAAAGCTGTTTCAGCCGGATACATCCGGGCGTTACGGGCCAATATTTCAGTTATCAACATCGATTTCCCCCTCTGCGTCAACAGTTAACAATACTCGGTTGACACAGTTAAGCAAATATCAATCCACCCGGAATTGATGGACAACCATTTCAATGCAAAAAAACATAGCACGGCATATCTGATAAAACAACGATTTATTCAACTTCAACGGCTGGCCACCGGCAGCAATTATTCACCGGGAAACGGTTATATTTTGCCATTTATCCGGGTAACGCCACAATAATGGCCTTAGCCATCACCACGGGGACCTTTGATTGACAATTTTTCCATATTGCTCCATAGTTGTTGGGTAAGCATGGGTGAAAAAGATGGGCCGGACCCCCATGACAAGACACTTTTTCCTGCCATGAACCACGTCCGGACGGAAACCAGAAGGCAGACAAATGATTGAAACTTATCGTGGCATCGTTTACCCTCATCAACTGGACCACATGGGGCATATGAACATCCAGTGGTATGCGGCAAAATTCGACGAGGCAACCTGGCACTTTCTTTCAGCCATCGGCATTACTTCAGCCTATATCAAGGAACACCACCAGGGCATGGCGGCGCTAGAGCAAAAGACCCAGTTTAAATCGGAAGTCAACGTTGGCCAGCTGCTGCTGATCAGGACCAGACTGCTGGCGGTCAATGAAAAAACCGTCCGCTTTCTCCACATCATGTATGATGCGGAAACCATGGAGGAAGCGGCCCGCTGTGAATTGATGGGAATCCATTTTGACCGCCGACAACGGAAATCAACCCCCTTTCCCGCTGTCGTCAGGGAGCAATGCGCCTTATTAAAGCAGGATAGCTGAAAGGAGAACATGGGCCACCATCTTGACGCTAAAAGCAATCTTGTACCGCTGATAGACCGGCTGAATAAGTATCCCATCGGCCTGGTTGACAGCGAAAAATTGCGGAAAATCCTCTCCTTCCTTTTTACGGAACAAGAAGCCATTATCGCCTCCAGCTTTCCCCTTGAGGAAACCACCCTGCCGGAGCTGGCCCGACTGACGTCCCTGAAGGAGGAAAAACTGCAGACCATCCTAGCATCCATGGCCGACAAGGGACTGGTCATGGATCTGCCCTATGGCAACACGACCTATTACCTCCTGGTGCCTGGGTTGATCGGTTTTTTTGAACTGACCTTCATGAAAAACCGCTCTGATCTGCCGATGACAGAACTGGCCCGGCTGATGGCTGATTATCTCCATGATCGTCCGCACAGCGGCGGTCAGGCAGACGAATTTTTTGGCAGCCGAACCCCCCTGACCAGATCTCTGGTCTACGAAGAGCACATTCCTGTATCCTCCCAGATCGCAACCTATGAACAGGCCCGTAAGATCATTACCTCTGCAGGTTATGGCGCCGCCGGCATGTGTTACTGCCGCCATGCCAAACAGCATCTTGGTGAAACCTGTAAAAAAGGGGCCCCGGTGGAAGGCATCTGCATCTCCCTGGGAGCGGGGGCAAAATTTCTCGTCAGGCGGGGTTTCGCCCACGAAAAAAGCACTGAGGAACTGCTGGCAATCCTCGATCAGGCACGACAGCTGAACCTCACCCACGTGACGGACAACATCCGCCATAAGCCGTCGTTCATCTGCAACTGTTGCCAGTGCTGCTGTGAACTGATGGCTGGCGTCCAGGAGGGTTTTCACCAGGGAATCGGCAAAACCGGCTTTCTGGCCACCATTGACGAAAGCCAGTGCGTTGGCTGCGGCCTCTGCTTTGCCGCCTGCAACGTCAAAGCAATCGGTCCGGCCGCCGGGCAGACTGCCGGCGACACCCCCATCGCCCAGGTCAACCGCGCCGTCTGCCTGGGCTGCGGGGCCTGCATCAGCGTCTGCCCCCACAATGCCATCTCCCTTGTTGAACTCGCAGAAAGACCGGTGCCACCCGCAAAGCGGCAGGAACTTTTTGTCCGCATCCTCAAGGAAAAGGGTCGGCTATTGCCGTTTGTGGTTGGCAGGATGAAGAAGAAAATCGGCAGTCTACTGCCATTCAAGAGATAATGATCTCAAAAAATAACTATCTTAAAACCATCACTGGTAACCATGATAAACGATCAAGGGACGGTGAGGCTATACATCATCCACCCCGCACCACATACCCCATGGAAAAATCGACGAGATGACCAGAAAAAAAATTGTGGTAATCGGCGGCGGACCGGCCGGTCTGATGGCCGCCGGCCAGGCAGCTGCAGCGGGGGCTGACGTGTTGCTGCTGGAAAAGATGAACCGCCCCGGCCGCAAGCTCAGCATCACCGGCAAAGGTCGCTGCAATCTCACCAACACCGCCGAAATCACCGATTTCATCACCCATTTTGACACCACCGGCAGATTTCTCCACCAGGCTTTTGCCCGTTTTTTTACTGCTGATCTTATGATGTTCTTTCAGAATCATGGCCTGGAACTGGTAACTGAACGGGGTGGGCGGGTATTTCCCGCCAGCGGGCACGCCACCGATGTGCTGCAAACCTTGCAGCGTTGGCTGAAAAAGTGCGGCGTCCAGAGCAGGAATTCTTCACCGGTGGAAAAACTACTGACCAACAAGGGACAGGTCACCGGTGTTGTTGCCGGTGGTCAGGAATATACCGCCGACGCCGTCATTCTTGCAACCGGCGGTGCCTCCTATCCGGCCACCGGATCAACGGGTGACGGCTACACCCTGGCCACGGCAGTCGGGCATACCCTTATTCCCATACGGCCGGCCTTGGTTCCCTTGGAAACTGCCGGCAACACGGCTGGCCGGATGGCAGAGCTGAATCTGCGAAACATCAGAGTCCGCATGCTGCTCGACGGCAAAAAAAGCAAGGAAGATTTCGGCGAACTGACCTTCACCCCTTTCGGGGTAAGCGGTCCGGTAATCCTCACCCTCAGCGGCATAGCAGTGGATGCCCTGATCAAGAAACAGACGGTGGAATTCTGTCTTGATCTCAAACCGGCCCTTGACGAAAAAAAACTCGACGCCCGGCTCTTGCGTGATATTGCCGCCCGGGGCAAGGAGCCTTTCAGCAGCCTGTTGCGGGGGCTACTACCACGCGAGATGGTCCCGGTCTGCGCTGATGCCACCGGGATTCCGTCGGAACGTCTGGCCAGTAGCATCAATGCCAAGGAGCGGCGGCGCCTGCGGACCTGGCTCAAAAATTTCCGCCTGCAGGTAACCAAGGCCCGCCCACTTGACGAAGCGATTATCACCGCCGGCGGCATCGATACTAAAGAAATTGATCCCCGGACCATGGCATCCCGGAAAAGCAGGGGACTTTTCATGGCCGGTGAAATCCTTGACCTCCAGGCCGACACCGGCGGATATAACCTTCAGGCCGCTTTTTCCACCGGCTGGCTGGCCGGACGCTCAGCTGCCGATCACAGCATCCCTTGAGGATGCAGTGATCGCATAAACCTCCAGAGTCACCGAGCATGATGCTCTAAATAAGGTTACGACTCTGAAAAAATCATGATGCAAAGGAACTACGTGAAAGACAAAGAAGATTACATGGAACTACTGTTACAAAAGACCTGCACCATTGCCAAGACAGCGGGAGCGGCCATCATGGCATACTACCGTTCAAACTATGAGGTTAAGAACAAGGCCCCTGACAACCCGGTCACCGATGCCGACTATGCCGCCGACCGCCTGCTTAAAGAACAACTCACCGCCCTGCTGCCAACTGCCGGCTGGCTCAGTGAGGAATCCGTTGATCAGCCGGAACGGCTCCAGAAGGAGCAGGTGTGGGTGGTGGACCCCCTCGACGGCACCAAAGAGTTCATCCTGGGCATCCCGGAATTCGCCGTCTCCATCGGCCTGGTCGACAACGGTCAGTCGGTACTGGGGGTCATCTACAATCCGGCAACCGATGAACTGTTCGCCGGCAGCCGCGGCAACGGCATTGTTCTCAACGGCAAGCCGATGCAAACCACTAGTCGAACTCTGTTGCCGGGAGCGGCCATCGATGCCAGCCGTTCCGAGTGCAACCGGGGTGAGTTCACACCATTCGAGGATCTGCTGCAAATCACCATTGTCGGCAGCACCGCCTACAAACTAGCCCGGGTGGCTGCCGGTCTTTGCGATGCCTCCTGGAGCCGCGGCCCCAAAAATGAATGGGATATCTGCGCCGGCGTCCTACTGATTGACGAGGCCGGTGGCAGCTGTGTCGATCTCAACAATACTCCCTTTTCCTTTAACCGCCCCAAAACCCTGGTCAATGGCTTTATTGCCGATAACGGCCAGCTTCATGAACAGATCATCGCCGCCTTAGCGCCCCACGGTGCCGCCAGAACAACGTAACGTAACCACCAGACGGCTAATGCCGCAACCGTCAGAATGCTATTTGATGACTGTCTCCTTTGTCAAGCTGCACCATTGTTCTCCGGAATAACCAGAAAAACAGGAGGGAAACACCATGAATATCAGTAAGAAGAAAGTCAGCCAACCACCTTTTCTGACCATCTTCATTTGGATCACCATTATGATTGTCATTGGTACAGCAACCGCTTTCGGCGGCTGGCTGGACAAAGGCAAAGAGCTGCTGAACCAGGCGGTAACCAGCACCGGCACCGACAAACCTGCTGTCCTGACCACTGATGAGATCGGCGCTGGGCTGAAGGAAGCCCTCAAGGTGGGGACCGAGCGGGTCGTCGCCCAGTTGGGACAGAACGACGGCTTCAACACCGACCCGGCTATTCACATTCCCCTGCCGGACAGCCTCACCAAAGTCCAATCCGCCCTGAATAAGATCGGCCTCTCCTCCATGCTTGACGATCTAGAACTGCGCCTCAACCGGGCGGCGGAAACGGCTACCCCGAAAGCCAAAACCCTTTTCTGGCAGTCGATCCAGGAGATGACCCTCGACGATGTCCAGGGCATCTATAAGGGCCCCGACGATGCCGCCACCCGCTATTTCCAGGGCAAAATGTCAGCCCCCCTGGCCGAAGAGATGCGGCCGGTGGTGGAAGAAAGCCTGGCCCAGGTGGGGGCCATCCAATCCTATGACAACGTCATGGGAAAATACAGCGCCCTGCCCTTCGTTCCCGACGTCAAGGCCGACCTCACCACCCATGTGCTTGACAAGGGACTGGCGGGCATTTTCCACTATGTTGCCAAGGAGGAGGCAGCCATCCGCCAGAACCCGGTCAAACGAACAACGGAACTGCTCAAGCGGGTTTTCGGCACCGCCCCGTAATCGACACTAGTTATGATGTTGCTACCTGCATTATTCGATTATGACTGCCTGAAGCCGCCTGGTCTTTACTGCAAGTGGTTTTGTCCGCCGGACGAATCACCTGGATGGTGATTCGTCCGGCGGACACCTCGGAGCCGGCCCCATAATCGTGCGGCACGCTCTTGCAAACAGAAAGGCCGGCGGGAATGAGCGGCAGCAAAGATCAGTCGGCTGGTTCACCAAGCACTATGCAAGGACGTCGAGTCACCCCGCTATCGACATTTCTGAGGAACGTACCCCATGGATCATACAACAACCCCATCGTCCCCCTTTGCCAACCAAACCCTGGAGACCATCAACCGGAGGCACAGCACCCGGGTGTTTGCCGACCAGCCGATCAGCGAAGCGGATCTGCTCACCATACTCCAGGCGGCCAACCGGGCACCCTCGGCCCATAACCAGCAGTCTTGGCGCTTCATCGTCATTCGGGGGGAGAAAAAACATCAGCTGGTACAGCTGGTCAGTGCCCGGGCAGGCGATTTCCCCCGGGCATCACGGGCCCTGCTGCGAATGGCTTCCCGCAGTATTGCCAGTGCCCCGGTAGTCATCGCAGTGGCCAACACCGGCGAACTGATCGCCCACGGCATCGACCTGTTCAAAGTGGACAAGACCATTGCCCACGATTTTTTCCGCACCATGGAGATCCAGAGCTCGGCCGCTGCCGTCCAAAACTTGCTGCTGGCGGCCACCGCCCTCGGTCTGTCATCCGTCTGGCTCGGCATCCTTTTTCTAATCAAAGACGATATTCTCCAGTTTCTCGGTGAACCGGCCGGCGAGTTCATGGCAGTAATTCCCATCGGCCATGCCGCCACTGCTGGCAAAAGCCCGAAAAAACGACCCTTGGAGATGATTGTTAAAACTCTGGACTAACCTTGGTAATCAACGTATGGCCGCTATGATAACCTGGTATCAGGCCCACTCAGCGCTCTTCTGGTGGCTAACCCTGGCGTCAGCCATCTCTTTTGTCGGCACCCTGATCATTGTTCCGGCCCTGCTGGTCCGCATGCCGGCCGATTACTTCGCCCGCCACCGTCCCTATTATCGCGGCCACCATCCAGTTGTCCACTGGGCCATCTTGATCGGTAAAAACCTGTTCGGCATCACCTTCCTGCTTGCCGGACTGGTGATGCTTTTTGTTCCCGGTCAAGGTATCCTCACCATTCTCATCGGCATCACCCTGCTCAATTTCCCCGGCAAACGCAGGCTGGAGCAGCGCTTCATCCGGCTGCCGAAAGTCCATTTGGCCATCAACCACCTGCGACAACGGGCTGGCAGGCCGCCGTTGCTCAGCCTATTGTCGGAAAACCATACTGACAACGGCAAAACAAGCAGTAACCTTTAATACCGGCAAGCAACCGTCTGCAACGTGAAGATTTCAGTGGCGGTCCATGTGACACCCTGGTTTTCACCAGCACATCAAGGCTACGATATCATTGCAAAAGATACTGTTTTGCATCATCTGCCAGCCCGGCTACCGGTAATAAAAAACACTACTAATAGCTAATTACAACCAATAAACAAGTTATTACAACCTATAAATGAGATAATACTTTAAGTGTTAAAAAAGCTGCGGTCCAGAGAAATTCAAGCACTACTCAAAATAACATTTGAAAATGCAGAGGAAGTTGTAGAATTAGTGCTAACACCAGAACGGACAAAAAAACGGCATAATGAACCAACACACCCGCTTAGGACAACCTCCCCTTGACCTGAAGCCAGCCACTGATTACTGTAAGTAGATAATCAGGTAAACCAGCACCAAGATTGGAGGCCCGGATGCTCACTAAATTTCTGTCCCTTATCCTCATCTCCCTGTTCATGGTCATCGCCCGACAGGCCGGTGCCCAACCTGCCACCGCAACCGCAACTTTTGCCGGCGGCTGTTTCTGGTGCATGGAACACCCCTTTGAGAAACTGGGAGGGGTTGATCAGGTCATCTCTGGCTATACCGGCGGCACCACCGCAGACCCCACCTATGAAGAGGTATCTTCAGGAACCTCAGGTCACCTTGAAGCAGTGCAGATCACCTATGATCCCGCAGTCATCAGCTATGGTGAACTACTGGCAGTATTCTGGCGCCAGATCAATCCCACCGATGCCGGCGGCCAGTTTGTCGACCGGGGCAACCAGTATGCCTCGGCCATCTATTATCATAGTGAAGAACAGCACCGGCTGGCGGAGCAATCCCGGCATGAGCTCAGCAGCTCCGGCCGCTATGACCAGCCGATCGTTACCCCCATTGTGCCGGCAACGACCTTCTACCCAGCAGAACCGTATCATCAGGACTACTATAAAAAGAATCCTCTGCGCTACCGATTCTACCGCTCCCGCTCTGGCCGGGATGCCTTTCTCGAGCGAATATGGAAAACCGAACCGAAAAAAACACCGGTGAGCAGCGGCCGGGAAGCTTACAGCCGGCCATCCCCTGAAGAACTTCGTCGCCTGCTAACCCCCCTGCAGTACCAAGTAACCCAGGAAGATGCCACGGAACGGCCATTCAATAATGAGTACTGGGACAATAAACGGGCGGGAATCTACGTCGACATCGTCTCCGGTGAACCTCTGTTCAGTTCACAGGATAAGTTCAAATCAGGAACCGGCTGGCCAAGCTTTACCCGGCCTTTAGAACCGGGCCATATTGTCAGGAAGGTGGACCGCACCCTGTTTGCAACCCGGACTGAAGTCCGCAGTCGCCAGGCCGATTCCCATTTAGGCCATGTGTTCGATGACGGTCCGGCACCCACCGGCCTGCGTTACTGCATCAACTCTGCCGCCCTGCGGTTCATCCCCAAAGAAGAGCTGGAAACAAAGGGGTACGGCCGCTACAGCAAGCTTTTTGCCGCCGATGAAGCGGGTAACTAGGGGTGCCATCAACTTTTTTTAGCCTTTTATGATGCTTTATTTCCTGCTATGTAATCGGTGATGAACTCGTAACAATCGGCAAAACGCCTTGAAAACCGGATGGCACAGTAGTGGCTCCAGCAAGACCTGAAGAATGCTGCATACATGGGAGCACGCTGCACAGTTGGTTGATGAAGACTGCAGTTTAACGAACAGCGTGGAGTTGTTACAAAGCTATCATCAGGAAAGGAAGTATCATGGACTTGGTGAATTCGCTTGGCATTCTCCTTGGCAGTTCCTGGGGTTCCGGGGTTAATCTCTACCTGACTACCGCTGCCCTCGGCATCGCCCACCGGCTGGAGTGGATAAGCCTGCCAGGCAACCTGGAAACGCTGTCTCAGCCGCCGGTCATTTTTCTCGCCATCATGCTCTATCTGGTTGAATTTATCGCCGATAAAATCCCCTACATTGACTCTCTCTGGGACAGTGTCCATACTCTGATCCGACCCATTGGCGGCGCTGTCCTGGGCTATCTGGCCATGGGCGACTATGGCCCCCTGGCCCAGATACCGGCCGCCCTGACCACCGGTTCCATCGCCCTTGATTCACACCTGACCAAGGCCACAACCAGGGCTGCCATCAATACTTCACCAGAGCCTTTCACCAACGCCATTGCCAGTGTAGCAGAAGATGTCTCAGTGGGTGGCATTCTCTTTCTGATGGTCACCTACCCGGCTATCACCATTCTGCTGGTTGCCCTTTTCCTGCTTTTTTCCTTTTGGTTTCTGAAAAAGATGGTTCGCTTTATCAAAGCCGTGTTCCACCCCAGCAGAAAGAGGCCACCGGTTGATCTCCAGCTATCATCGAGTTGATCACCCCGGCTGCAACAGCGGTAAAAACCATAAAAATCATACAACGGGGAACTATCCATGAAAGAGGTACAACGCCGGCTGCAACTGGCCCTGATGCTGTTTTTACTGGTGACGGCCATTGGTACGGTTGGCTTTATGGTCCTCGAAGAGCTCTCTTTCATTGACGCTTTCTACTTCAACATCGTTACCATGTCGACGGTGGGCTTTGGTGATATTCATCCGACGTCGGAAGTCGGCCGCCTCTTTGCCGTTTTTCTGATTATCATGGGCGGCGCTGCCTTTCTCGGGGTCATTGCCAACGCTACCGAAATGATCATTTTGCGAAAAGAAGCAGAAATGAGGATGCGGAAAGTAAACATGGTTCTCGGCGTCTTTTTCGCCGAAGTGGGCAATACGCTCCTCGAAATTTTCACCCCCCATGACCAAGAACTCGACAAGATCAAAGAACATCTTCTGATCAGCGCCGGCTGGTCAGCAAAAAACTTTGCTGCCGCTCGCACCATACTTGATCATCACCGGATAGACATTGATATGGACAGGCTGGAACTGGCTGATTTACGGATATTTTTGCACAGTAAGCGGGATTTCCTCGTGGGCCTGATGGAAAATCCCGTCTTGGTTGAACATGAGGAGTTCAGTGAGCTTCTGCTGGCCGTTTTCCATTTGCTGGATGAAATGGACAGCCGGGAATCCCTCATCGGCCTGCCGGCAACCGACCTGAAACATCTTAACATCGATATCAACCGCGCCTACGGCAAGCTTACGGTGCAGTGGCTTGCCTACCTGGGACATCTCCGACAACAATACCCCTATCTGTTTTCATTGGCAGTTCGTAAAAATCCTTTTGACCCCAAGGCAAACCCCATCGTTGATCATTGAAACACTGATAGGCTGAAAAACGTCAAAAAAAATTTGCATATTGGCATTTCTCTGCCTATACTTTCTCTATGCTTGCAACCTTATGGTCACCCGCC
Source organism: Candidatus Anaeroferrophillus wilburensis (assembly GCA_016934315.1). Taxonomy (NCBI): domain Bacteria; class Deltaproteobacteria; order Candidatus Anaeroferrophillales; family Candidatus Anaeroferrophillacea; genus Candidatus Anaeroferrophillus; species Candidatus Anaeroferrophillus wilburensis. Next base: position 15,104 of record JAFGSY010000045.1, read on the forward strand.
TTAACAACCTAATAGTATCTGAATCCAGGAGGTAGCATGAAAGCTGCAAAACTTTTTTTGAGCATAATTATTCTGTTACTCACTATACTGTTGATGCTGCCAACCTCTGGACAGGCACTGGATGAGCAGGACGCTGGAACCGCTGAACTATATACCAAAGAACAGCTTGCCCAGATGCTGGCGCCCATCGCCCTCTACCCCGACGCCCTGCTGTCCCAAGTTCTGATGGCCTCAACCTATCCCCTTGAAATCATTGAAGCAGACCGCTGGATCGGCAAAAACCAAAAACTGACCGGCGACGACCTTGATGCAAAACTGCAGGATAAGGATTGGGACCCAAGCGTCAAAGCTCTCTGCCATTTCCCGTCACTCCTGGCGCTGATGAGCGAAAAGATTACCGAAACCACCAACCTGGGGAATGCCTTCCTGGCCCAGGAAGACCAAGTCATTGACACCATTCAGCAACTCAGGACAGAAGCTCACAAACAGGGGAACCTTACCTCCGATGAGAAACAGAAGGTGATAGTAAAAAAGGAAGTCATTGTCATCGAACCGGCAGACCCGGGAATTGTCTATGTCCCCTACTATAATTCCCTCCGCATCTACGGCAGCTGGTGGTACCCTTACTATCCGCCTTATTACTGGGGTCCGGGGGGGAGGCTGATCATCGGTGCCGGAATTTCCTTCTGGCCTGGACCCTTTATCAGTTTTTCCCTCATTTCATGGAGTACCATTGACTGGTATCGGCGGGTTATCTTCATCGACATCCACCAACGACCGCGATTTTTCAGGCATGATGAATGGCGAGCCAAACCGGGAATCTGGTATCATGCCCCTGTACACCGGCGGGGGGTAGCCTATCGCGACAAGCCAACCGCCCGCAAATATGGCAGACCAACCCTTCACCAGCAGGTTTTCAGACGGGATATCCGAGGCTTCCCCGAACCGGCGGCTAGTGCAAGACGCAATCCTCCTGACATCCGAAAAAGCACCCCCGTTATCAGTCGGAAAGAAGTGAGCAAAGACAAGGATAGCCGTAACCTGCAGGAAGAAAAGGTCAGGGAAAAAGAAAAACTTGACCTTGGACGAGTTAAAGAAAAACAAAGCCCTGCTAGCCAGGAAAAAAGAATCATGGAGAAGTTAAGCCGCAGCAGGCAGGAAGAGAAGCTCATGAAGGAGCAAAATCTTGACCTACGGAAAAGGAGACCTGCCATCCGTGACACTTCTCCCCCGAAAGTCAGACAAGGTGACCGGGATGATGAACGCCCCTTCAGCATCATGGGTGACGGCCGTGATGAACGCCGGTCAAGCCAGCGGGGCAGCGTGAGCCGTAAAAGCCAGCGGAGTGTGACCCCCGGCGACGGCCGGACCGGTGGTCGCAACATGGGGCAGCGGAAACGATAACTCCGGGAACAAGCTTCCTGAGGTTTTAGCATAAGGAGAAAAATAGCGATGATACGACAAGGTCTATGCGAATCAAGGAAACGATGGTTTTTTCCTTATCCGACGGTAATTCTTCTGGTGGGGATCGTACTCACCTGCCTCATTGGGGCAACTCCCGCGGTAGCCACGGAGCAAAAAGTCTTCATCTCTCCACCGGAAGCAGTGCAGGCCCTTGTTAATGCGGTGAGTGATAATAATAATGTTGAGCTGCTTGCTATTCTAGGTCCTGAAGCCGAGGATTTGATATATTCCGGCGACCCGGTTGCCGACCAGAAGCGCAAAGCGCGTTTTCTCAGCGTATTCAACGAGCAACATCACTTTGAACATGAAGGAGACACCAAGGCCATCCTCATTATAGGCAGCCAGAACTACCCGTTTCCCATCCCCATCACACAGCAGGGAAACGTCTGGATTTTCGACACTGCGGCCGGCAGGGAGGAGATTCTCAACCGCCGGATTGGCAGAAACGAGCTGTGCACCATCAAAGTACTCCAGGCCTATATTGACGCTCAGCGCGAATACGCCGCCGTGGATCGCAATTCCGACGGCTATCCCGAGTTCGCCCAACAGTTTGCCAGCAGCAAGGGCCGCAAAGACGGCCTCTACTGGGAAACCGGCAAGGGAGAACAGGAAAGTCCTTTCGGCCCCTTGATTGCCCGGGCCACCCTTCAGGGCTATGCGGGCAGCTTCAAACAACATCAGCGTTCAGAACCATTCCACGGCTATTATTACAAGATCCTCAAAGCCCAGGGCCCCCATGCCAACGGCGGCGCCTTTGATTATATCGTCAAAGGGAACATGATCCTCGGCTTTGCCCTAGTGGCCTACCCTGCCAAATACGGCTCATCGGGGATTATGACCTTTATGGTCAACCATGAGGGCGATATCTATGAAAAAGACCTCGGCATAAACTCTGCTGCTGTCGCCGGCGCAATGACTCTCTTTGACCCCGATGAAACCTGGCAGCGGTGTCAGGAAGTTGCCGAACGATAGAACGGTCAGACTTTTTTCAGCCACCAGGGTATGGCAGATTTTAGTCATGCAGCTTGTACGCCACCGGGAAAAATCCCACCGGTGGCGTACAAGCGAGCGGCACTCACCCAACATGCCCCCTGGCAAACATCAAACCAACCGCCAACCGGCAATCAGTCGGTTTCATCCGCGAACTCCAAGATTCCTGGTCACTCATCAATCCTGATTATCTCCTTTTTTTATATCACTGGCAACCCTTGCCAAACCGATACCTGACAATTATACTAAGATTATGAAGACTGCCCTAGTTATGGTCATTATGATACTACCTGTGGGCAGCCTGGCTGAAGGTCTTCTCTACCGGGAGGTCAACCTACTGGCGGGCTACCGTCACGAAGAAAAGGTGATCTCCACGTTCAATGAGAGGATGAAAAACTCCATCGGCATGGAGTATTTCCATCCATTTGCCAATGATTATGGCGATTTTTTGACCGGCGACCTGCAGCTGCGGCTCTCCTACGACAGCACCACTGAGCGTCAGGACGCTTGGGCCCTTGAGGTCCACAGCGCCTGGCTTGAGTACCGGCCCGGCTTGGGGAAAGCCTTCACGGTAGGCCATTTTACCCCGCCTTTCGGTCTTGAGACGGCGCTCGACACCCACAGCACCCTGCACCAGACCCTGGCAAGCCATGCCATCGGCTTCAAAAAAGACTGGGGCCTTGCCTACCGCTCTTTTGTGGGACGCTATAACTGGCAGACGGCTGTCCAGCTAGGCTCGGGAATGGGCCTCGAGCATCGCCATGGCAGCTATCTGCTCAGCACGCGGATCAGCACCACCGTTGCTGACGCCGGCCGCTACGGCCTGTCACTGATGACCGGCAACACCCTGACGACGGAGCAGTTTCGCACCCTGCCTGCCCCTGAATGGGGAGTCAAAAGCGTTGAAAAAAAGGGGATTGCCCTGGATTGGGAGCAGACACTCGGCATTACCATCCTGCGGGGCGAACTCCATATGGGAAGACGGGAATCAGCCACCACCGCCGGCGTGATGACCGAGTGGCTGACGGCCATTCCGGATTTCCAGGAGATTACCTTGAAAATCCAGGGGTTCTACTGGACGGATGACTGGCAGAAAAAGGCCGGCCGAACCCTGACCCTGTTTCCGGTGGCTGAATACCGCCTGAGCAACACCACCACCATCCGCCTCGGTTATGCCCATGAATTCAGCTCAACGGCCCAGGAGAAAGACCGCCTGTTGCTGCTGCAACTGTATTACTACGGACAATAAGGGGACAATCGCCATGAGCAGTAGAATAAGAGCCTCACTCCTTCTGCCGGCAATGGCCGGCTGGCTGCTGCTGAGCTGCCCGGCCCTGGCGGCGGTGGGCTGCACCCTGAACAATCCCGACCGGGATATCATCAGGATTTTTCCCGCCGCCACCAACTACCGCACCGAATTTATCTCTATCCAGGATCGGGGCGGGGCAATCCTGGCGGCCAAGATTGAAAAGAAGCTCGGCGACCGGCTTGATCCCCACTACGAAAGCCTTGATGTCCCCTATGCCTATTACACTGTTCTCCAGGGAGGAAAAACCATCGGCTATGTCCACGGGGTTAATCAAAAAGGCACCTATGGCGGCCTGCAGCTTATTCTGGCCACCGACCCGCAAGGGGTGATCAGGAATTTCTACTACCAGAAAATATCCTCGCCGGAGGCCAGGCTTTTCAGAGACCGGCATTTTACCAGCCAGTTTCTCGGCCTGACCCTGGCTGACTTCTTTCAGGACAGGGCGGCAGCCATCATCAGGGATCCCAGCACCGCAAGCTCGGCAGATTTTGCGGCCACCATGAGAGGAATAATGAAAAATCTGATTCTCCTGGATGAATTCAAACTGCAGCATATCCATGACCAAAAAGCCAAAACTTCCCAGCCAGCCACTGGAGGACGCCATGAATAAAAAATCCCTGCTCACCATCATTCTTTTGCTTCTGGGCCTGTTGATTCTTTCCGCTGGCTGTGGGCAGCAAAGCGAAACCTTCGGGCAGCATAGCGACCGCACGGCAACAACGGTCTCCATCGGCGAGTTGTTGACCAATCCCGCCGGGCACCAGAACCAGACCGTGGTTATTGAGGGTAAAATTCTGCGGGAATGCCCAACCGGCTGCTGGTTTGACCTTGCCGAAGGCAATGCCGTCATCTATGTCGACATCGAGCCGTCGGGCCTGGCCATTCCCCAGCGGATTGGCAAAACCGCCCAGGTTATCGGAACCGTGAAAAGCAACGGGCCGCAGGTTTCCATTATCGGCAAGGGAGTGAAAATCCGATGAACCTGTTCACCTTCGCCTGCCGCAACCTGGCCCGCAAGAAGATCCGTACCCTGCTAACCATGGGGGGGGGCTCCCTGGCGGTGGCCGTCCTGGTCAGCCTCATGGGCTTCGGCCGGGGCTACCGCCAATCGCTGTCAGCCACCATTGACCGCATGGGCTACCAGCTGCTGGTAACCGCCAAGGGCTGTCCCTACGAAGCGGCCACCCTGATGCTTAAAGGGGGCAGCGGTCTGCGTTACATGGATGCCGGCATCTACGAAAAAATCAGTCATGATGCCCGGGTCAAACATCTTTCCCCCCAGTTGGTGGCCACCGTTTATGATCCTGACCGGCTGGACGGCCAGGGTGGTTTTTCCCTGTATATGGGCATCACCGACGACTATCTGAAGCTGAAGCCCTGGTCGACCTTCCAGGACGGTCAATGGTTTTCCCAGCCAAACGCCGAAGAGGTGATCATGGGCTACGAAGCTGCCGAAGTGGAACAACGGCTGGTGGGCGACCAGATCTTTATTCCAAAACTGGACCGGGTACTCCGGGTGGTGGGAATTTTTAAACGCACCGGCACCCAGGATGACGGGATCATTTTTCTGCCCCTGAAAACCGCCCAACAGCTTTTCGGCCTGCCGGACAAACTCACCGGGGTCGGCATCAAACTGAAAGAGCTCCAGGAGTTAACCGCCTTTGAAGAAGATCTCTACAACGAGCCTGGCATCCAGGTGATCAGCATGTCCCAGGTGCGCGGCACAATCCTCAACCTGATCTCCTCAGCCCGGGTAATGGCCAACTCGGTAGCCCTGGTCGCCATATTCATCGCCGCCATCGGGGTCATCAATACCATTCTCATGTCGGTTTTTGAAAGAACCCGGGAGATTGGCATCATCAAAGCCCTGGGGGCTTCGCGACTCGAGGTTTTTGAGCTTATCTGGGCCGAAACCATGCTGGTCTGCCTGATGGGCGGCCTGGGAGGAATGGTCATTGCATTGGCCGGTAGCCGCGGCATCGAGGGAATGATCAAGCGAATCCTGCCCTATACCCCACCAGGGAAGTTGGTAATGATCGAGCCTGTGGTTCTGATGCTTGCTTTTGCTGGCACCCTAATCCTGGGATTGCTGGCCGGCCTCTATCCAGCCTGGCGGGCTTCCTCCATGATGCCGGTCAAAGCCATCAGGTCAACGGAGTAACCCATGTCGGAGATCCTGATCAGGACAGCAAAGCTGAAAAAAATCTTTCACTTGGCCGCCGAACAGGTTGCTGCGGTTGACGGCGTCGACCTGTTGGTCAACAAAGGGGATTTTGTTGCCCTTCTGGGTCCCTCAGGGTCAGGTAAAACAACCCTGCTGGACATGCTCGGCTGCCTCGACCAGCCCACCTCAGGCATCCTTGAGGTGCTGGGCACCAAGGTCACCGGACTGCCGGAACATGAGCTGGTCAACCTGCGCCGGGGGCGGATCGGCTTTGTCTTTCAGGATTTTTCCCTGGTACCGACCCTGACCGCCAGGGAAAACCTGCTGCTGGCCGCCCGTCTCAGCCGGAGAACAACCAATGGTAAAAAAATCGATAAAGCCCTCGCCATGGTCGGCCTGGCGGGCCGCGGCAGTCACCTGCCCCGCCAGCTTTCCGGCGGCGAAAAACAGCGGGTGGCCATCGCCCGGGCACTGCTGATCGAACCGGAAATCCTCATCGCTGACGAGCCCACCGGCCAGCTGGACTCGGAAAATTCCCGGATGATCTTCGCCCTCCTGCAGCAGTTGAACCACGATCAGATCCTCACTGTCATCGTTGCCACCCATGACCTGGCCCTGGGTGAATTAGCCGGGCAGCGCATGTTCCTCCGTGATGGCCGAATTATCAAAAGATAACATGGTGTCAACCCTGCGGCATAAAAAAGCGGTGCCTGTCGGGCACCGCTTTTTTATTTCGGGAAAATAACAGCTCAGGGCTTCAGCACCTGAACCACCGCCTCTCCAATGTCGGCCGGGCTTTTCACCACTTCGATCCCGGCAGCGGTCATGGCGGCCATCTTTTCGGCCGCGGTGCCCTTGCCGCCGGCAATGATCGCTCCGGCATGGCCCATGCGCCGCCCCGGAGGCGCCGTCTGCCCGGCGATGAAGCCTACCACCGGTTTGGTCATGCAGTTGCTGACAAAAGCAGCCGCTTCCTCCTCGGCGGAACCGCCGATTTCGCCAATCATCACCACCGCTTCGGTTTCCGGGTCCTCCTCAAACAGGGCCAGCAGATCGATAAACTGGCTGCCGATGATCGGGTCACCGCCGATGCCGATGCAGGTGGACTGCCCCAGACCCCGTTCGGTGAGCTGTTTCACCGCCTCATAGGTCAGGGTGCCGCTGCGGGAGATAAGACCAACTTTGCCCTTCAGGTGGATAAAGCCAGGCATGATGCCCACCTTGGCTTCATCTGGGGTGATCACCCCTGGACAGTTGGGGCCGACCAGCCGGGTTTGGCCATCATCAAGGTAGGCTTTGGCCTTCACCATATCGACGGTGGGGATCCCTTCGGTGATGCAGACCACCAGGTCAACCCCGGCATCAGCAGCTTCCATGATCGCATCAGCAGCAAAGGGGGGCGGCACAAAAATCAGCGACACGTTGGCACCGGTCTGCTGGACGGCACTCTCAACGGTATTGAATACCGGAATACCATCCATATCCTGGCCGCCCTTTCCAGGGGTAACCCCGGCAACCACCTGGGTGCCATAGGCTACACACTGGCGAGTATGGAACATCCCTTCCTGGCCGGTGATCCCCTGGACGAGAATTTTTGAATCTTTATTAACTAAGATGGACATGCTTTTCTACCTCCTCATCAGACATTACGAGATCAGTACCAGCACCGTGCGGCAGCTGGAACTACTGGATGGCGGCCACCACTTTCTGGGCCGCGTCCGCCAGGCCCCGGCCGACAATCATGTCGATACCGGATTCCTCGAGAATTTTTGAGGCCTCTTCGGCATTGGTGCCTTCCAAGCGCACCACCAGCGGTACTTTGATTTCCACCTGCTTGGTCGCTTCGATAATACCGTTGGCAATCCGGTCACAGCGGACGATGCCACCGAAGATATTGATCAGCACCGCCTTGACATTGGGATCGGAGAGGATAATACGAAAGGCGTTGGCCACCCCTTCGGCATTGGCGCCGCCCCCGACATCGAGGAAGTTCGCCGGCTCACCGCCGGCCAGCTTGATGATATCCATGGTCGCCATGGCCAGGCCGGCCCCATTGACCATGCAGCCCACATTGCCATCAAGCTTGATATAGTTGAGACCGAACTTGGATGCCTCGATCTCCAGAGGCTCCTCTTCGGAAAGATCCCTGAGTTCCGTCCAACTGTCCTTGTGCCGGTACTGGGCATTATCGTCAAAGTTTATTTTTGCATCAAGAGCCAGAACCCGGCCGTCACCGGTAACCACCAGCGGATTGATCTCCAGCAGCGAGCAGTCATTGGCTTCAAAGGCTTTGAAGAGATTGATGAACATCCGCGACGCCTGGCGCACCAGCTGGGCATCCAAGCCGAGTTTATAGGCAATTTTGGCCGCCTGGAACGGCCGCAGACCCAGGAGCGGATGAACATATTCCTTGACAATTTTTTCCGGGGTTTCGGCGGCCACCTTTTCGATCTCCATCCCCCCCTCGGTACTGGCCATGATCACCGGCTGATTGGTGGCCCGGTCAATGACAATCCCGAAGTAGTATTCCTTCTGGATATCCATCCCCTCTTCCACCAGCAGCCTTTTGACTTCCTTGCCTTCGGGACCGGTCTGGTGGGTCACCAGTTGCATGCCGAGAATCTGCTTGGCTGTTTCATGGGCTTCGTCGGGACCGTTGACCACCTTGACGCCGCCGCCCTTGCCCCGGCCGCCGGCATGAATCTGGGCCTTGACTACCACGGTGCCGCCGCCCAGATCGATCGCCGCCTGTTTAGCATCATCGACGGTGAAGACGGCAAATCCCCTCGGAACCTCAACCCCGAAGTCCCGCAACAGTGCCTTCGCCTGATATTCATGAATTTTCATATATCCTCCCTTGTTAGCAGCAACGCGTGCCGTTGAAACACTGAGCTAGCAAACTCTGTACCGAATAGCAACATAAAAGACGGGAGATACCACCCCGTCTTTTATGCATCTGATCCTGCCCTTCAAGACCGTTAGCGCATCCCGCCCTGATAATGGGTGGTCAACTGTTTTTCCATGGTCTCTTCACGGGTATAGTTGGGCAGCACCAGCGGTGACACCCGGTTGGTTTCCACCCCGGCAGCCTGCAGTTCGGCATGGAACTGACGCACGTGATCCATGGTCAAAGTGCTCGACTGATTTTCCAGGCCCTTGACATATTCCGCCGCGCTCCGGCCGGCCCGCCGGCCGAAAACGGTGATATCCAGCAGGGAATTACCCATCAGCCGGTTTTCTCCATGGACGCCGCCCGAAGCTTCCCCGGCACCGAACAGACCAGGCACTCCGGTTTCAGTCAGGTTATTGATCTGCAGACCGCCATTCTGGTAGTGCAGGGTGGGATAGACCAGCATGGGCACCTTGCTGATATCGATATCATAGCGCATGAATTGGATATACTTGGCCGGCAGTTCCTGTTTCACTGCCCCGGGTCCCTCAAGCACCTCGATCATCGGCGAATCAAGCCAGACACCGATCCGGCCGGTGGGGGTGATAATCCCTTTATTCCGATCCAGGCATTCCTGGATGATGCAGGCTGATTCCACATCCCGCGGCTCCCGCTCAAAGACAAACTGTTCACCATTGATATTCAGCAGGTTGGCCCCAAGCCCTCGGACCTTTTCCGTAATCAGCAGACCGATATTCTGTTCCGGAAAGGCAACACCGGTGGGATGATACTGGGTTGAATGCATGAAGGCCAGCGGCACCCCGGCACGATAGCCGATTACCAGCCCGTCAGCGGTGGCACCATAGTGGTTGGTGGTGGCAAACCCCTGGACATGCAGGCGGCCGTAACCGCCGGTGGCAACCACCGTCGCTTTTGCCCTGATGGCAAAGTATTCCTCGGTCTCCATATTGTAGAACAGTGCCCCGGCGCAGCGGCCCTGGGTATCCTTGAGGATCTCCACCGCCGCCGAGAATTCAAGAATGGTAATCATATCCTGCCGGTTGCGAGCTTCATCCCGCAGCACCCGCATGATTTCCGAACCGGTCATATCGCCGGCTGAATGCATTCGTTTACGGCTGGTACCGCCGCCATGGCGGACCCGCAGACGACCATCGGCATTCTTGTCAAACATCATCCCCAGCCGTTCCAGCCATTCGATAACCAGGGGTGCATCATGGGTGAGAGCTTCCACCAATTCGGGAGTATTGGTAAAGTGCCCACCACCGATGACATCAAGATAATGGAAATAGGGAGAATCCACTTCCTGGGTCGCCCCCTGGATGCCACCTTCAGCCATCACCGTATTGGCATCCCCGTGCCGCAGCTTGGTGGCCAGCACAACCTTGGCTCCATGTTCCGCCGCCAGCAGGGCGGCTGAAGTCCCGGCACCGCCACCGCCGATTACCAGCACATCGGTTTCATAAGCCACCAGATCCTGCAACGCGGCATCATCCACCAGCAGCCTGCTTTTGGATTCCAGCAGGTCGACAAACTCATCCGGATAGCTCTCACCTTTGCTGGGCCCCACTTTTACGGCCCGGCGTCCCTCTTTTTTGTAATCGGGATGGAATTTACCCAGAACCTCTTCGCGACCGGCCAAGGTCAAGGGAGTAAAGTGCTCCCCCTTCTTGGCCCGTTCAATGCGTTCGGGCCGGCTTTTTTCCACCCGCTTAATCAATTCCAGCATTTCAGGAGTGTATCCCATGCTTTACATCCTCCCTGTTGTATGACTTGAAAAAAAGTCCATCATCATTGGTTTGCAATTCAACCTAAAGTTTTGTTTTGTCCTGGGGTTCCCAGCCGACACTGTCCTGGGGTTCCATTTCCCGGTCAACATACAGTTTCCGCAAGGTATCATGATCACTGCCCACCAGGTCAAGAAGCAGGGTATCATACTTATGCTCATTAATCTCCCCTACCCGGTTCTGAAGATGTTCCGCCTGGGGAACTTTATAGCGGGCGTACAGCCGGCGGCACATCTGTGCCAGGTGAAAGTGCTGGATCTGGGCCGGACAGCGGGACGAACACAAGCCGCACTGAATGCAGTCAAAAGAAAGCCGGGCAACCTTAGCCAGATCACCGCGCATGGCAGCATTGACGTATTCCATCACTTCGATATCCATCGGACAGGCCTTGGTGCAGGTGTTGCAGGCCACGCACTTCATCACCTCCGGATAGAGTTTCATGATTGATTCCGCTGTTGCCGAAGTTTCCTCAATATTGTAGACTGCCCGGTTGGCGGGGAAAAACGGCACCTGGGTCAGGTACATATTCTCCTGAACCACGGTTTGACAGGCCAGACCAAAGTGGAGATGATAATCTCCCAGTATCCGGTAGACCGTGCCGCAGGCACCACAGATGCCACCCCGGCAGCCGCAGGCCCGGATAAACTGATAACCGGCATATTCCGTCGCTTTCTGGATGGTCAGTGTTTCCGGCACCATGTACCGTTTACCCATAATGTAGATGGGCACCAGCCGGGTACCTTCAGGAAGTATGGCCCGATCACCGGTTGCAATCTTGAATTCTTTTTGTCCCTCACTCATATCCTTGTCCTCCTGCTTCATACGCTCATCATCGGGCTGAATTCCCCGGGCTTATCTGGCCCCGGACTCATCCTGCAGTTCATCTTCTTTATAGGTGGTTACCGGCGCCGGTTCATCATAGCTGCGGCCGGGGAGATACTCGATTGCCTGCTGAGCCCGCATACCCACGGTGCGGAACAGCGACATCACCGGGATATCACTGGGACAGGCGGTATCACAAAGGCCACAACCGATGCAGGAGGTGACCATGTGGTTAAGGCGGGTAGTATGAAACATCAGGGTATTGGCCGGCATCCGCATGGCCCCCTTACGCTCCGCCCAGCTCAGATATTGATCCGGGGTATGCTCAAAGGTAGGGGAACGGAAAACACATTCACGGCAATAGCAGATGGGACAGTTGATCATACAGTTGTGACATCGGATGCAGGTGGAAAGCAGCTCCTGCATCCCCTTGAGGGAGCCGATACGCTGACCAAACTCACCCAGAACAACATCACGGTTGGCTGTCCGTGCCTTGGCAAGCTGGTCGATACATTCCTGACGGGTTGGCGCTTCCTGACCATTGATTGCCAAAATGTCTTTGGCCGCAAAGGCATCAGCCAACTCATCCCGGACTGCCAGACACAGCTGTTTAGCCGTATCCACCCCCCAAAGACCGATCACCACATCAACAACCTCCGGATTCGGTGCCGGAAACTCGCAGATATCACAGGCACTGCGGAAGGCATAGCCATCCAAAGGGGCAAAGCTACCAGCCGCCGCTTTCTGCCGCAGATCAGCAGCCGGATGATGACCTGCCTTGACCATCGCCGAATAGACCTTCGGCTCATAGGTTCCCAGGCAGTCGACGGCAATAATCATGATTGCCGAACGAATGATCTGCTGAAACTTGACCAGCTCGACGATGGCCCGCACTTCACATGGTTTGACTACCACCCCGATCACCTCACCGGGTTCCCGGACCGCCAGGTTAGCGATAATCCTTGCCGACTGGACCGGCATCACCGGCACCGTCACATCGGTATCAGCCAGCATGGCCGGATCCTTGATCAGGGCCTGGACATAGTTGTCGCCGCCGGTGTTCTTTTTCGGCACCAACAGGCTGCCCACCAGGCCGCTTGCCAGCAACCGGCTGAGAAAGCCGCTGATTTCTTCATTGTAATTATCGCTTTTCAGGTCGATAAGCGTCGATTTCATCACGTTCTCTGTCTCCGTAATTAGATATCCCATTCCTGGGCCAAAGGATTGGCCCCCTGCTCTTCCAGAGCGCCACTGAATTCCCGCACCGTTTCGACAAACAGGCGCCCCTCGCTGGCGCTGATCCACCGTAGCCAGACCCGGTCGGCATCCATCCCCAGGCAGGCCATGATTTCCCGCAAGAGCGCTATGCGGCGCCGGGCCTTGAAGTTGCCGCTCTGGTAGTGGCAGTCACCCGGATGACAACCGCCGATCATCACCCCGTCGGCACCTTCCAGGATGGCTTTCAAAACATAGACAACGTCGATGGCTCCCGAACACATCAGGTGAATCACCCTGATCCCGGATGGATACTGCTGCCGGGTGGTGCCGGCAAGATCGGCACCGGTATAGGTGCACCAGTGGCATAAGAATGCGACAATCCGCGGCTCAAAATTTTCCGACATAACTTCCCTCACTCATGCATATAAAGTATTAACGCTATAGATACAGCTCTTTACAGCGCCCTATTAAGGTTCTTGCTGAGCTATTAAAACAGTCGATTGACCATCGCCATCACCTGGCCCTTGTCAAACCCGTACTGCTGGGTGGCCCCGTTGGGACAGACGGAAGCACAGCTTCCACAGCCATGACAGAGATCATAGTGAACATCGGCAATCCTAGTCTCCTGGTTCAGTTCCCGGGCCCCGTAGGGGCAGGCTTCAACGCAGAGGCCGCAGCCGCTGCACAGGCGGGTGCTGACGGTCACCGCCGTTTTTTCACTGACCAGCTCGCCCTTGCCCAGCACCGTCGCCGCCCTCGCCGCCGCCGCCCGGGCCCGGATCAGCGTTTCATTGATATGCAGCGGAGCGGATGCCAGACCGCAATGGTAGCGTCCTTCACCAACAAAATCAACCAGGGCTGCTTTGGCATTCGCTTCCTGGTAGAAGCCGAAATCATCAAGGGGCAGACCCAGCAACCGGGAAAGCTCACCAACTTCATGAGGTTCGACCCCGGTGCTCAAGACCACGTAGTCGGCCGCCAGCGAAAGCTTCTGCTGGAGAATCTGATCATCATAGGTGACCTGCAGGCTATGACTGCCGATCTCGACAACCGGCTTCTGCTCCACGTCATAGGTGGTAAAGAGCACTCCGGCTTCACGGGCCCGGCGGTAATCATCCTCATAGAGGCCATAGGCGCGCAGATCACGGTAAAGAACCACAACTTCAAGGGTCGGGTTAAGTTCTTTCAACTTCAGGGAATTTTTCAGGGCATGGGTGCAGCAGACCCGACTGCAGTATTCCCGTTTTCCCCGCTCACGGGAACCGACACATTGGATCATCACCACCCGTTGAAGATTTTTCAGGGCTTCACCATTCGTGGCAACCAGCGATTCCAGTTCAGACTGCGTCAAAACCCGCTCGTCCTGACCCCGGAGATACTCATCGGTTGACGCTTCCCGGCCACCGGTGGCCATCACCAGCACCCCGTGACGGATCAGATGATCAGTCTGATCGTCATCCAGGCGAAAGATGGTGGTATAGTTGCCGGTCCGCCCTTCATGATGGCTCACTGTCGCCCGGCAGTATACGTCCAGATTCTCCTGGGCCGCAACTGCCTGACGCAGCTTTTCAACCAGCTGCTTAGGCTCCCCTCCCCTGAGGGTGTAGTGGGAATCCTTGGCCAACCGGCCGCCCAGCTGTTCCTCTTTCTCCAGCAAGGTTACAGGATAACCGCGGCCGGCCAGGGAAAGGGCGGCCGTCATGCCGGCAACGCCACCGCCGATCACCAGGGCCCGCTGATCAACCGCAATGGTCTGTACAGCCATCGTCTGCCGACTGCCGAACACCTGGGTAATGGCTGCCTGCAGCAACGCTCTGGCCTTCGCGGTCGCCGCCTGACGATTGTTGTCATGAACCAGGGAACACTGTTCCCGCAAATTAGCCAGGGCGAAAAAAGCGCTGTTGAACCCGGCCAGACGGGCAAATTCGTCGCACTGACGTTCCATCTCCCGCACGGAACAAGCACCCAGCACCATCCGGTTCAATGAATGCTTGCCGATGGCCTGCTGGACGATGGCAAAGCCACCGGTGATGCAGGCATTGTCGATAATTTCCACATGGGCCACATGGGGCTCGGTCCGCACAGCCGCCGCCAGTGACTCCAGATCCAGCTGCTCTTCCAGCAGACCGCTGCAGCGGCAGAGAAAAACACCAATCCGCGGCCTTTCCTCCCAAACCGCCCCTTCCCGGGGCATCTTCGGACACTGCTCAGCGGCCGGTTCCCGGCTTACGGCAGCGGCAATCAGATCGGCGGCACAGGCCGCTTCCATCACTGTTTCAGGAATATCTTTGGGGCCGGTAAATGCCCCGGCCGCATAGATCCCGGCAACCGATGTTGCGGCTGGAAAAAATTCATCGGGACGGCAGAAACCATAATCATCAAGAGCATCGGCCGGCAAACCGGTACAATCGAGGATCGGGGCATCAAAACCGAGGGAGAGAACCACCAGGTCAAACTCCTCCTCCCGCCGGCGGCCATGATCATCAGCAATCAGGCGTAACTTCCGGCTTTGGGGATCCTCCTTGACGGTGGAGATCATCGACCGCTGGTAGCGAATGCCGTAGTGCTCTTCGGCTTCCCAGAGATAGCGCTCGTACTCCTTGCCCATGCCGCGGAGATCCATGTAATAGATGGTGACCTCGGTTTCCGGCAGCCGTTTTTTGAGAAACATGGCCTGCTTGGTGGCATACATGCAGCAGACACTGGAGCAGTAACCACGGCCGCAGGCAATGTCCCGGGAACCGGCACACTGGATAAAAGCCACCCGTTCAGGAGCGGAACCATCGGTCAGCAGCCGGGGAGCACCACCAGTCGGGCCAGAATAGCTGATCATCCTCTCCATCTGACGGCTGGTAATGACATTGGCATAGCGACCGAAGCCGAACTCCCCCTTCAACGTGCCCTCAACCAGGGAAAAACCCGGGGTCAGCAGGATCGCCGCCACCTGTTCATCACGCTGTCCGGTTGGCATATCCAGGTCGATCGCCTTGGTGGGGCAGATGTCGACACAGGCGCCGCAGCGGTTGCAGGCGGCGGCATCAATACGGTAGCCCGCCTTCACCATTTTTGGATACTGTTTATAAATTGCCTTGCGCTCCTCCAGCCCGCCGCTGAATTCATCGGCAACGGCAACCGGACAGACGTCACTGCATTTGCCGCAGTCGATGCACTTGTCCTGATCGACACCATGGGGATCGACAGCCAGGGTGACGATAAAATCGCCCTGCTCGCCGGCAATGGCCAGCGGCCTGGCATTAACCTGGATTTCAAGATTCTGGTGCAGGCGGCACTCAACAAAGGGACAATAAGCCGGCTGGCGAGGCGATAAAAAGCAGACGCCGCAGGAGTTCGTCGGAAAGGTGTTGTCCAGCAGAGGGAAAAATCCGCCGATGGCCGCCTCTTTTTCCACCAGGCAGACGGCGTGACCTTGCTCCGCCAACAACAGAGATGCTGTCATGCCGGCAAAACCACCGCCGACCACCATAATTTTTTTCTTGTCCGCAGAGTTACTCATCACGCCTGTTACACCCATAACTATACTCGATTACAGCTGCTGTGGTTTAAAACAGCCCCGAGGGATCATTGAAATGCTTCTTCCACCAGCGGGGACGATTGCCGATCTGGAACGCCTCAGCCATCATTTCAGTAAAATAGAGGATCGGCAACCGCTGCTGACGGATATCGACATTGGCCTGGCACAAAGCACAGGAGGTCACCATGCAATCCACCCCGGCAGCAACGGCATAATCAGTAATCCTGTTGACCAGTTTGGCCGCCTTATCGGGATGGGTCAACCCCAGGTCACTGCCGCAGCAATCCACCTTGCAGGACCAGTCAACCACCTCCGCCCCCAGATCCGCCATCAAACGGTCAAGTCGCTGGGGGTTTTCCACATCATCGGAACCGGTCACCTCCTGGGGACGGATAATGGCACAACCGTAGTAGCAGACCACTTTCAGACCGCTCAGGGGCTTTTTCACCAGCCCCTTGATCTGCTCCCGCCGCTGGTCATCGGCAAGGAGGTCGACGATGGACAGCATGCTGATCGTCCCGGAATAGGTAAAACCCAGCAGAGCTTCCAGCTCTTTTTTCTTTTCCGGATCGGTTTGCAGCACCCGCTGGGCCCGTGCCAGGTTATTGAAACAACCGGCACAGGGAATCACCAGATCTGCACCCTGCTTTTCAGCCTCGGCTATATTAAAGGCCGACAGGCCAAGAGCCAGGGACTGGGAGAGATTATGGGCAGAGGCAGCCCCGCAGCAGGACCAATCGGGCAACTCTGCCAGCTCGATGCCCATTGCCGCCATCACCGCATGGCTGGCTTCGATATACTCAACCGCAGTGGAGTGATTGGTACAGCCTGGATAGTAGGAATATTTCATAATATATCAGAATATCAAAGTGTTAATAACTATTTTACACCTGACTTATCAAATATTTCTTTTATCTTCTTAATATTCTTTGATTTTTTTGGAAGAATGGGAATTTTTCCCTTAAGGAAGAGCTTTAGGCCCACATCGACATCGGTAGTAAAATTCCTGGTTTTCATTTTATACTGCATGAGCATGGTGGCTTCATGAATGCGGCCGAAAGTCCGGATGCTGCCGGTGAAAGCCCGGTGAAAATCCACCGTCACCTGATCCGCAGGCGCAATCCCCTCTTGCAGACACATCTCCCGCAGGACATCCATTACCGGTGCCGTTTTGATACCGTTTGGGCAGCGGGTGCCGCAGGTTTCACAGGAAACACACATCCAGATTGCTTTGCTGCGCAGCAGCTCATCCTTCATCCCCAATTGAATCATCCGCATCACCATGTTGGGCGGATAATCAAAGTCATCCACCGTCGGACAGCCAAGGGTGCATTTGCGGCACTGGTAGCAGAGATTGACGGGTTGGCCGCTTCGGGCCACTACCTGCTCGAGAAAGGTTTGCTCAGCCATTACTCAGCTCCTTGCTCCACCAGCTCCAGAGCCGGGCTTTCCTGAACAAAATCACCAATCATCCGGATAAATTGACAGGAGGTTGAATTCACCAGTTCACATGCTTTATTGGGGCAGGCGGAGATACAGGCGCCGCAGCCCTGGCAGACCGCTTGGTTGACCTCGGAAATTCGGCTGAAATCATTCATCACCCGTGCTCCGTAGGGACAGATTTCCACACAGATGCCGCAGCCGCTGCAGACATCGTCCTTGACTTCGGCAATCAGCGGATCGGCAATCAGAGTTTCATTGGAAAACAGGGTCTGAATTTTTCCGGAAGTGGCTAAAGCCTGGGAAACCGTATCAGTTATATCTTTGGGTGACTGGCAACAACCAGCCAGGTAAACACCCTTGGTGGAGCTTTCCACCGGATAGAGCTTGATATGGGTTTCAGAGAAAAATCCCTCTTCGTCCACCGTCACCCGCATCTTCTTGGCCAGCTCTTTGATGCCAGCCCGCGGCTCCATCGCCAGGGCGAGAACCACCAGATCGGCATCGATCTCAACTTTTCTGCCCGTCAGGGTGTCAGCGGTCCAGACTTTTAGACTCTGGTTTTCCGGAAAAATTTTAGCCACCCGGCCGCGAATATAGACCAGCCGGTCCTCCTCCATCCCCTGCTGGACAAACTCCTCAAAATCGCGGCTGTCGGAACGGATATCCATATAGGAGATATATGCCATCCCCTCCGCCACCTGCTGGCGGTACTGACGAGCCTGTTTGGCAACATACATGCAGCAGGCCCGGGAGCAGTAGGGCTTATGCCGTTCAGGGTCACGGGAACCGACGCACTGGACAAACACCACACTCCTGGGAATCCGGCCGTCGGAAGGGCAGACAACTTTACCGCCGGTTGGCCCCAGGGGATCAAGCATCCGCTCCATGGCCAGACCATCTATTACATCAGGATAGCGGCCGCCGCCATATTCGGGAAACTGCCGCTGGTCATACAGGTCATAACCGGTGGCCATGATAATCGCACCAATCTTCTCCACCTCAGACTCCGGCTCAGCGGCAAAAGAGATCGCCGCTTCACTGCAAGCCTGGAAACATTTATCGCAACTGCCATCGGCAACGTGCAGGCAGGCATCCTGATCGACAACCGGCTTCAGCTCCTGACCACCATATCGGTAGATTGCGCCGCGGGTGGTCAGTCCGCGATCAAAAGCATTGGGCAGTTGAACCGGACAGACCTCCAGACAGGCACCGCAATTGGTACAAAGCTCCTGGTTGACATAGGCAGCCTGGGTGGCAATGGTAACCTCAAAATTACCCACGTAGCCATCCAGGTCAGCTACTTCGGCATTGCAGTACACCTTGATGTTCGGGTGCGCCATCACCTCCTGCACCTTGCGGCCAAGCATGGCTGGCACATCCTGAAAATAGGGAAAGGTTTTTCCCAGCTGCCGCATATGGCCGCCGATGGCTGGCTGCTTTTCCACCATGGCCACGTCATAGCCGGCATCGGCAAGATCCAGGGCCGCCATGATTCCGGCAATACCGGCACCTACCACCAGTACCCGTTTATTAAGCGAGATGGTAATGGTTTCCAACGGGATATTGTCGCGCACCTTATCCAGGGTGGCCTCGATGATATTGATCGCTTTAGCAGTGGCCACCGGCTTATTATTCTGATGGACCCAGCTGCACTGTTCGCGGATATTGGCGATTTCCACCAGGTAGGAATTCAGCCCCACGAGACCGGCTGCCTTGCGGAAGGTATTTTCGTGCATCCGGGGCGAGCAGCAGGCCACCACCACCCCGTTGAGCCCTTCTTTTTCAATGGTATCTTTCACCAACTGCTGGCCGGGATCAGAACACATGTACATGTAGTTCTCGGCATGCTTGACATCCTTACATTTCCGGACCTCTGTCACCACCCGGTCGACATCAACACTACCGGCAATATTGGAACCGCACCAGCAGACAAAAACCCCTATTTTTTTCATCGATGTTTTTCCCGTTATTCCCTATTCAGCAGCCGCCGACTGCCGGCCACGGCGCAAAGATGAGAGAAATACCTGTACCTTGCTGGCCGCCGCGCTGCCCTGGGCAACACTGTCGGCAATATCCTTGGTCCCCTGACAGCAGCCGGCCAGGAAAATCCCTTGCTGCCCGCTGTCAATAGGAGCCAGCTTATAATCCTCTTCAACGAAGAAACCGTCCTTATTGCACCTGATGCCAAGGATATCAGCCAGTTTTTCCGCCCCTTCATTGGGAACCATGGCTGCGGCCACCACCACCAGATCAGCGGCGATCTCAACCTTTTTACCACTCAGGGTGTCAGCTCCCCAGACCATCACCTTATCACCCTGCTGAACCAACTTGGCAGCCCGACCCCGAAGATAGACCAGGTTTTCTTCAGAGGTTGACTGCTGGAGAAACTGCTCATAGCCCTTGCCGGTGGTTCGCAGGTCAATGTAAAAAATATAGGCTTGCCCGTCATGGACCTTATGCTTATAGAGTCGGGCATGCTTGGCGGTATACATGCAGCAGACCCGTGAGCAGTAGGATTTATGCAGCTCCGGGTTCCGGGAACCGACACACTGGATGAACACCACATCCCGGGGCACCCGACCGTCCGACGGCCGAAGAACCTTGCCAGCGGTGGGCCCGGAGGCCGAGAGAAAACGCTCCATGGTCAGCCCGTCAATAACGTCGGGTATCATTCCGCCGCCCAGTTCCGGCATGTTACGTTTCCAGTCGTAGATATCAAAACCGGTGGCCACCACAATGGCCCCCACCCGCTCCTCGAAAAAACTGTCCTGCTGCTCGAAATCAATCGCCCCCACCGGGCAGACCTTGGCACAGACACCGCACTTGCCCTTCGTAAGGTAGCGGCAGAACTCCTCGTTAATCACCGGCTTGTTGGGCACCGCCTGGGGAGACGGGGTATAGATTGCTTTCATTGTCCCGGCATCACGCTCGAAAAGGGAGAAATTCTTAGTCGGACACTTCTCCACACAAGTGCCGCAGCCGGTACACTTGCTCCAGTCAACATAGGCCCGCTTCTGGCGGATACTGACGGTGAAATCACCCGGCTGGCCACTGAGGCCTTCCACTTCACAGTAAACCTTCAGCTGGACATTGGGGTGCTGGCCCGTTTCCACCGTTCTGGGAGTCAGGGTACACTGGGCGCAATCAAGGGTGGGGAAAGTTTCGGACAGCTGCAGCATCCGGCCGCCAATCGCCGACAGCCGCTCCACCAGAACCACCTGGTACCCGGCGCTGCCGAGATCGATGGCGGTGGTAATCCCGGCAATGCCGCCGCCGATCACCATAACCCGTCGATCTACGGGTACAGTTGCTGCCGGTGCCTTTTGCTGCTCTTCACTCATCTGCACAACGTCTCCCATGCCTCGCGCCCCCTATTCGACTCCGATCCCTTTGGCCTGCAGCATGGGCAGCGGATCGATGAGATTACGTTCAAACCCGAGTTCAGCCACCGGTAATTCCAAGGCCAGGGCCAGCAGCTGGGTGAAATAGACCACGGGAATCTGCTCGAAGGAGGGGTCGGCTTTTTTTATCTCCGGCTGCCGGTCATCCAGATTGAACTGGCACAAGGGGCAGGTGGTGATCACCAGGTCGGCACCGCAGTTTCTGGCACTGTTGAGAATATCCCGTGAACAGCGGGTGGCCAGATCCATAGAATGGACGGTCTGGAAGGCGCTGCAGCATTCAATTTTAAAAGGGAAATCAACCGGCTCCGCTCCCAAAGCACGGACAAAATCCTCAAAGATGGTGGGATTTTCCATGCTGTCAAGGCCGATCTCCTTCACCGGCCGCAGCAGCAGACAACCATAGTAGCAGGCGACCTTCAGGCCTTCCAGTGGCTTGCTGATCTTCTCAGCCAGCTGGTCAAAACCCAGTTCATCACGCAGAACCTGAAGGTAATGCAGCACTTCGGTCTCACCATGATAGTCCCGTTCAATAAAATCGGTAATCTTAGCCCGCCGTTCTTCATCGGTGCGCATGACGTGATTGGTGCGTTTGAGCACATTGTAGCAGACCGAGCAGAGCGCCACCAGCTTATCACTGCCCTGCTCCTTGGTGTCGGCAAGTATCCGGGTGGGGCCGGACATGGCGATATGATAATCATTCACCAGCGGAAAGGTTGCCCCGCAGCAGGTCCAGTCGGGAAGCTCATCCAGCTCAAACCCCAGGCGCCGGCTGCACTCACGACCGGCATCATCGAGCTTCTTGGCTTTGGTGTAGAGGGTACAGCCCGGGAAGTAGGTATAGTTCATCTGCTAACTCCAAAAAAAGTATGCCAATCTCTTACAGCGAGAGAAATTTGCGATAGCCGCTGATCATGGCTATCTGTGGTGCCCTCTCAAGATAATCATCATCGAAATCCGTAACATCAATCCGGGAATTATGCTCATCCTCCCGCAGGCGCAGCACCCGCAGGGCATCCATAATCTTGGAAATATCCACCCCCTTGGGGCAGCGGGCATGACACATGAGGCAGGCGGCGCACACCCACATGGATTTACAGGTTTTCACCTCTTCCACCAGGCCAAGCTGCAGATAGCGGACCACCTGGCTGGGCAGCAGATCCATCTCTTCCACCGATGGGCAGCCAGCCGAACAGTTTCCGCACTGATAACAGTTAAAGAAATTCTCACCGCTGATTTCCGCCACTTTCTGGACAAAATCGGCGCGGACGGTATCCTGAGAAATCGTTGCTTTCATGGCCTTTCCCCTATTTCTGGTACTGGCTGACTCCCTGCTCATACAGGTCATTGCCGTAAATATCATTGACCACCACCACCGGAAAATCCTCTACCTCCAGACGGCGGATGGCCTCCGGCCCTAAATCCTCATAAGCAATCACTTCCGCCTTTTTGATCCGCTGGGCCAACAGGGCACCTGCTCCGCCCACTGCGGTGAAGTATATCCCCTTATAGGTCTTCATGGCATCTTTTACCGCCTGACTGCGCCCCCCCTTGCCGATCATGCCCTTGAGTCCATGGGCCAGCAGGGTGGGAGAATAGGAATCCATGCGGTAGCTGGTCGTCGGTCCGGCAGCACCGATGGCATGCCCCGGCCGGGCCGGGGTCGGCCCGACAAAATAGATAATCTCCCCCTGCAACGGCAATGGCAGTTCTTTGCCCTGCTCCAGCAGATCCACCAGACGTTTATGGGCCGCATCCCGCCCGGTGTAGATCGTTCCACTGATCAAAACCCGATCGCCGCTGCGCAGGCGCTCCACATCAGCATCGGTCAATGGCGGAGTCAGGCGAATAGCTTCACTCATAGCAACCTCTTTATTAAATGACAACCTCTTTATGCCGAGCGGCATGACATTGAATATTGATGGCCAGCGGCAGACTGGCAATATGGCAGGGCAGCATCTTGACATGGACGGCAAAACTGGTCACCCGGCCGCCAAGCCCCTGGGGACCGATGCCAAGTTCATTAATCGCTGCCAGCAGATCCTTTTCCAGCAGGGCAAGTTCTGGGTCGGCACTGGGGTCCCCGGCCGGACGCAGCAACGCCTCTTTGGCCAGCAGGGCAGCCCGCTCAAAGGTACCGCCGATACCGACCCCGACAATGGTGGGCGGACAGGGATTGGCACCGGCCTGCTGCACCCAGGCAACCACCTCCCGCTTGATCCCCTCAATGCCGTCAGCAGGTTTGAGCATCACCACTTTTGACATATTCTCACTGCCGCCGCCTTTGGGGGCAACAATGATTTTAACTTTGTCTCCGGGAACCAGGGAATAATGAATGATGGCCGGCGTATTGTCGCCGGTATTCTTGCGGGTAAAGGGATGGCAGGATGATTTTCGCAGAAAACCTTCCTGGTAGCCGCGTCGGACACCGTCGTTGATGGCGGCTGACAAATCACCACCAACCAGGTGAACCTCCTGGCCCACTTCAACAAAGACAACCGCCAGACCGGTATCCTGACAGATGGCTACCCGATCATGGGCGGCAATAGCAGCATTTTCCTGCAGCTGTTTGAGGATATCAATACCGGTGGGCGACTCCTCGCGGTCGATGGCAGTGGCAATCACCGCCTGCATGTCATCACCAAGTTCGTAATTGGCCGCCATACAGAGACTGGCCACAGCATCACTGATACTACCTACTGCAATTTCCCGCATAGTCTCACCTTTACCATCATGTCAAGAGCTGCAAAACGGGGTATACTGTATACATATGGTCCGGTGATGTCAAGTTGATTTTGCCGGTCTCTTTTCTTTTTTCGCAGGAGGCAACAGCTGAGGATCAAGCAAAAAAACAACGATCCTAAGACTGCTATTGGCACGCATCAAAACGGAGGAGATGAGGTGAAAAAGAGGGACTGTTCGAGCTGGTAATCCGGGATAGCCTACCACGACGGGCTGCCAATCAACCCAGAACCATCAGCCTGGCGATCAGCAGACGCCGGGAGGACTCAAGCTGAAACAAAGGGACAATAATACCGTGTATGCAACTTCGATCAAGGAAGATTCGGCGGGCAGAAAAAACCCGGCTGCTGCACAGTGAAGGAGGGAAAGGGGCGCAGCAGCCGGGGTAGAAAAACCATTAGAAGCAGAGAATCTTCCGGTTTCAGAATAACTTATTTGAGGCCGGAAATCTCCGGCGGTACAACGGCATTCTCAGGCCAGCCGTCAGGAATCAGCTGACCGGGTTTTTCACCGTTCTTCTCTTTTTGAATGGGCAGCTGCGGCCGTTTGAAATCAGTACGCACCTCTTTGGGAATCCGCCCGTTGAGGATCGATTCGGAACGCAGGCGGCGGCCGACGGTTCTTTCCATCATGGTCCCCAGTTCCAGAATACGGTCAATGTCGATGCCGGTTTCAATCCCCATCTCATCCATCATCACCAGCATATCTTCCAATACCGAAAGGCCGACCACGTTGGGATCTTTGTAATAGTACTGCCCGGTACCCAGTCCCGGCACTCCATCGACGAAATTGGCCGGCTGGCCGCCGGTACCGCCGATGGTTGCCTCAAAATTGGTAATTCCAGCCTGCAGGGCAGCCAGGACATTGGCATTCCCCCAGCCCCGAGTAACATGGAAATGACCTATATGCAGGTCCGTATTGGGCAGGGCATCGAGAATCATGGAAAAATAACGGTAGACCTTGTCCGGCGGTGCCGAACCATCATGGTCGGCATGTTCGATGTCATCAGCACCGATGCTCAGCCATCTCTTGGTAAACTCTACTGCGTCCTCAAATTTGGTCGGACCGGAAATGGGGCTGCCCCAGATGGTGCTCACCGTCCCGCACATCTTGATGCCGGCAGCATGGCACTTTTTAATGCAGCGTTCAGCCTCTTTCCAATACTGCGGCAAAGTGGTGCCGGAGTTGGCAAAATGGTGCTGTTCATCGGTGGATACCATCATCAGAATCCGATCCGGCCCATAGCCCTTTTCTTTCAACTCAATCGCCCGATCCACCGCACTTTCACGAATCGTGATGCAGGTCCATTCAATATCGCTGGGATTGATGCCCCGTTTGGTCAGCCGCTTTTTGAAAATATCGCTGTGGACACTTTTCAGCAGCTCTTCTGCGTCGCTGAACTGGGGCATATTGCGGGGGTTGCCAAGGTTGGTCACCTCCATCCGTTTGATACCGGCAAAGGCCATTTCGTGCAGATAAAAGATCTTGGCCCGAGTGGGAATAAAGTGTTCCTCGTGCTGAAAACCGTCTCTGACGGTAATATCACCAATATTGACCTTTTTCGGCATCCGCTTAAACACGTCGAAGAGATCATGGTTTGACATCGCTTTTCCTCCAAAAAAATTAGGTTATGCTGCTGGTTATAGCCATTTCACCAGAAGGTGAAATAATTTATTCGCCGATATATACCGGTTTCCGCTTTTCGCGAAAAGCCAGCAAGCCTTCCTGGCGGTCCTTGGTGGGGATGGTTACGGCGTAACAGTTGGATTCGAGCGCCAAGCCTGAAGCCAGATCAACCTCGCTGCCATGGTTGATGGCATACTTGGCCATTTCAAGGGCAATGGGGGCATTTTCATTAATTTTAGCCGCCATCTCCAGAGCCTCGTCGAGGAGCTTGCCCTCTGCTGCCACCCGGTTCACCAGACCGATTTCCAGCGCTTCAGAAGCTTTGAGCCGCTGGGCCAGAAAAACCAGCTCTTTAGCTTTCCCTTTACCCACCAGGCGGGCCAGCCGCTGGGTGCCGCCGGCCCCGGGAATGATCCCCAGGCTGGTTTCCGTCAACCCCATGACCGCATTGGGCGCGGCAATCCGGATATCCGCCGCCATAGCCAGTTCCGTACCGCCGCCAAAAGCAAAACCATTGATCGCCGCAATCACCGGTTTGGGCAGATTTTCCACCATAGTGAAGGTATTTCTGATGTTGTAGATATACTGCTTGACTTCAGCGGGGCTCATGGTCGCCCGTTCTTTCAGATCGGCACCGGAGCAAAAGGATTTCTCGCCGGCACCGGTAATCACCACTACCCGAACATCGCGGTCAAAAGCGATCTCTTTCACCACGTCGGCCAAGGAACCAAGCAGCTCGCGGTTAAGTGAGTTCATACTCTCCGGACGGTTCAAGGTAATCAGAAGCACACCGTCACGGTTATCAGTCAGAATTGTCTCTGCCATTACACACCTCTTTTTAAGTCTTTCCTGTTATCTGCAATGGGCAGCTATCCCATCAAGATGCAGTTGATTCCTTCGCCATCTCACACCCTTTGAGAAATCCCAGCATATGACTGTTTGCCTGGGGGATGGTGCGGGCAAACAGTTCTGCCGCCTGCACCAGGGCTTCAGGTTTAATTCCTGTGGCAAGGCCCATATCCTCAAGGCAGAAAACCAAGTCCTCGGTTGCCAGGTTGCCGGCGGCACCGGGAGCATAGGGACAGCCACCCAGTCCACCCACGGCACTGTCAAAGCGGGTTATGCCCATCTGCAGGCCGGCGACAACTCCAGCCAGGGCCCGACCACAGGTATCATGGAGATGGAGACCAAAATCGGCCTGCAGTCCGGCGGTTGCCAGGTGTTCCAGCACCACCGCCACGTGTAGCGGCGTTGCTACCCCCAAAGTATCACACAAAGTTATTTCGTTGATCCCCAAAGAGATCAACTCACTGACCAGCCCCGCCACCCCGGCAACCGGAACCCGGCCTTCATAGGGACAGCCGAACACGTTGGAGATGGAAGCCCGGACACTCATGGTTGTTGGCACCCGGGTGGTCATTCTGCCAATAACCGCTCTGGTCTCAGCAATCGTCTGGCCGATATTGTGCCGGTTATGGGTTTCACTGGCGGAGATGAAAAAGCCCACTTTGTCAACTCCGGCATCAATGGCCTGCTCCAATCCCCGCTCATTAGGCACCAAGGCCGAATAGACGGTACCAGCAACCCGGTCAATGGCAGCAAAAACATCAGCCGCATCGCGAAGCTGGGGAATGGCCCGGGGGCTGACGAAGGAACTGACCTCTATTTCAGCAAAGCCACAGGCTGAAAGGGCATTAATCAAAGAAATTTTCTGCTCGGTCGCCAAAAATTCCGGCAGATTCTGCCAGCCGTCCCGGGGGCCGACTTCAACAACCCTGACCGTGGCCGGCAGTGCATTGTACGGGTGAACCATTATCTGATCAAACGGGAAACAACAATCCGCTGGACTTCTGATGTTCCCTCACCGATATCAAGCAGCTTCTGATCCCGGTAGAATCGCTCCACATCGTACTCTTTCATCAGACCATAGCCGCCGTGAATCTGCACTGCGTGATTCACCACCCGGCCCATGGTTTCGGAACAGTACAATTTGGCCATCGCCGCTTCCTTGGAGAACGGCCGCTTATTATCCCGCAACCAGCAGGCCTTATAGAGCAGATTCCTGGCCAGTTCAATTTCCATGGCCATATCGGCCAGCTTGAACTGGGTTACCTGGAAATCAAGCAGCGGCCGGCCGAACTGATTGCGCTCGCCGGCATAGCGCAACGCCTTTTCAAAGGCCCCCTGGGCGCCGCCCAGCCCCATGGAGCCGATACTGAGACGACCGCCGTCAAGGGTGGAAAGCATCATATGAAAGCCGTCACCCCGCTTACCCAGCAGGTTTTCTTTGGGGACCCGGCAATCATCAAAATAGATTTCGGTGGTATTGGAAGCCCGCCACATCATCTTCTTATGCATGACCCGACAGTCAAGACCTGCAGAGCCAGCCGGCACCAGGATACAACTCATTTCCGGCCGGCCGTCAGGCCGGGTTCCGGTCACCGCCTGCACGACAATAACCCCGGTTATGGGCGTCGAGGCATTGGTAATAAAAATCTTTGAGCCGTTGATTACCCACTCATCACCATCGAGAACGGCATTGGTTTTGGAGTTGCCGGCATCCGAGCCAGCATTGGCTTCGGTCAACCCAAAGGCAGCCAACATCTCACCGGAACACAGTGGAGGCAGCCACTTTTTCTTCTGCTCTTCCGAACCAAAATAATAGATCGGTCCGATACCTAAAGAGTTGCCGGCGGCAACCGTTGCCGCCTGCGAACCATCCACCCGGGCAATTTCCTCCACTGCGATAATGTAAGAAACATAATCAAGTCCGGAACCGCCATACTCAGGTGAAACAAACATGCCAAAAAGCCCCAGGTCCGCCATCTTCCTGGTCACTTCCAGTGAGAATTCCTCCCGCTCATCGAGCTCCTGCGCTACCGGAGCTATCTCCTTCTCAGCAAAGGATCGTACACTTTTGCGGAGAATCTCCTGTTCTTCAGTCAGATCAAAATTCAAAGCCATCGGGCAACCCCCTCTTTCCTTTTTATCACTTTACGTTAACTGTTAAGTTGTGGATAAAAAAAAATGCGCGTGAAGCTCTTTTTCGTTAGCGCATTTCCCCCCTCATGTCAATGAAAAAGAACAATAATTTGCATCTTGATTATTGGGAAACCACTGTGCTAGTCTACAATTTGTCGTCGTGAGACCTAAGCCATCAATCAGGCATGGCACCGGAACACCGTACCATTTACCCATGCCGAATCTGAACAAAACAGCTGGAGGATTCAATGTGTCAATCTAATGCTTTTTTAATCAAGGAAAACGGAACCGAAGAGATGGTCATGGAAAATGTCTCCCTGATCACCCCTTTGGAAGACGGTTCGCTCGAACTGACGGGCCTGTTTGGTGAACGTTTGAACGTCAAAGCTACCATCAAGGAGATGGATCTGCTGAAGCATCGGATCCTGATCCAGGAAGATTGATGAACTCGTAACAACTGGCAATAAGCCTTGGAAACCGGATGGCATAGTAACAGCTCCAGATTTGAGGCAAGCAAAACCTGATGAATGGGTTGACCATACAGTACGCCGCAGTGACGAAGGTTGCTGCTTGAAGAAGAAGGTGGAGTTGTTACGAAGCCATCAAGATTGATCAGCCCTGCCTGAAGGGATGCGCAGCCAGCCAATCCTGCCTCATCCGGTTGACATGATGATGAGCCTGGCGGGTGACCTCAGGCAATCGGTAGCACCCGGTCAACTGTAGTATCAGTGCTGCAGCTGTTGCAACGCTGATCCGGTGACCGGGAGAAACAAAAACCGGTTTAACCCGGTCCCGCGTCCTGACAACCATGCCAATCTGCCTGTTGTCTACCCCCATCAACGGTACCATGCTGCCTTTCTTTTCCCCCGGCATCCTATACGTTCCCACCAGCCTTTTTTTGGCGCAACCTATTGTCGGCAGATCAAAAAGGATTCCCAGATGGGAAGCCAGCCCCAGACCACGGGGATGGGCAATTCCCTGGCCATCACTGACCAGCAGATCAGGAAGGACAGAAAGCCGACTGAGAATTGCTGCCAGCAACGGTCCTTCACGAAAGGATAACAACCCCGGAAGATAAGGAAACTGCGACTTGGCCTGATGCTGGCACACCGACAAAAGGGTCAATCCAGGATAACTGAAGGTCAAAACGGCAGCAAAAAGCATTCCGGTACGCTGATCATAGGAGATATCAGCCCCGGCAACCGTTCCCAGCGGCCACGGAAACCGGTCGGCAATGACAACCTGCTCTCGCAGATGACGCTGAACCTCCACCGCTTCGGTAGGTGAAAGCTGCCAGGAATGGGATTCCAACATATCATTCATACCGTCACCTGGCACATGTACGGGCTTGGCAATTGCAACGCTGCCAGCAGTGGGAAAACACCGGGTAAAAGTTCCCGAAACAGCATATTCAGCTTTTTCCCATTTCTGCCATGCAGAGATCCGCTTGTCAAGAGAAGGGAGAACTGCTATAGCCAAAAAACATTGTCTACCATCGTCTTACAACCCTCTGCCGGCCAACGTTGATATCCAGATGCCAGAACCACTGCCGATTACCGCGCTGGTCACCCTGGGGTGCCCGAAAAATCAGGTTGATGCTGAACAGCTCCTCCAGCTGCTGACGGCCGCCCGGTTTCCCCTGACGGCCCGACCGGAAGAGGCCGGCATTATTATCGTCAACACCTGCGCTTTTATCCAGCCGGCAGTCGAAGAATCGCTGGAGACAATCCTGGAGCTGGCGGAATTGAAAAATACCGGCTCCTGCCGTTACCTGGCGGTCGCCGGCTGCCTGCCCCAACGATACGGCAAAAAACTCCTTGAGGAAGTTCCGGAAATTGACCTGGCTGTGGGGACTTCATCGTTTCCCCTGCTCCCTGCCCTGCTGGAAAAACTCCATGCCGGCATTCCGGTCGCCAGATTTCATGCCGGCACCACCAATTATGCCGACTTGACGGCCATCCCGCAGATATGCAGTCAGCCATACACCGCCTATCTTAAAATTGCCGAGGGCTGCAACAACCATTGCAGTTACTGCTTCATACCGCAGATTAAAGGACCACAAACCAGTTTTGCCCCGTCGCTGCTGCTGGATAAAGCCCGCCGGATGGCAGATTACGGCATCAGGGAATTAAATATTATTGCCCAGGATATTACCGCCTACGGCCGGGAACGCCCCGGACAGTCAACCCTGGTACCCCTGCTGGAACAACTGGCAGCCATTGACGGGCTCAGCTGGCTGCGGTTGCTCTATGCCTATCCGGGCAAGATAACTGATGAACTGATCACGCTGCTGGGAAAAGAAGAGAAAATCTGTCCCTACCTTGACCTGCCGATCCAGCATATCAGTGGGCATATCCTGCAGCGGATGAACCGCCATGATCAACCGGAAACAATCAGACAGACGATCCACAAACTGCAGTCGCTAGGGCGCACCATACACCTGAGGAGCACGGTCATTGTCGGTTTCCCCGGTGAAACCGATCACGATTTTCAGCTTCTGCTTGATTTTATTGCTGAAGGCCACTTCACCTATCTCGGCTGTTTTCCCTATTGGCCGGAAACCGGAACCCGGGCTGCTTCCCTTGATCAACAAGTGGAGGACCGGGTGAAGGAAGAGCGTTGCCGGGCGATCATGACCTGCCAGCAGGAAGTAACCAGCCGGCAGCTGGCGGTCTACCGGGGCAAAAGCATTCCTTTGCTGGTTGAAGGGGTAAGCAGCGAAACCGAACTGCTGCTCCAGAGCAGAACCTCTTTCCAGGCTCCTGATATTGATGGGGTTACCTATATCACTGATGGTTTTGCCACTCCGGGAACCATCATCAACGGCAAGATTCACGAGGCCCATGAGTATGACCTTTTTGCCGAACTCCCCGAAGCACACCCCCTGGATCACGACTGATGGCCAACTTCAGTTTTACCAGCCGGATTACGGCATCAACCGCCTGTTTTGACCAGCAGGAATACTATCACACCGTCAAAGTACTGCGCCAGAAAGTTGGTTCAACCATTCGCTTCCTCGACGGTTGCGGCGGCGTCTACCGGGGCACCATCAGCTGCATTGATCCCGGCAAGCAGACTTTTGAGGCAACCATCGAGGAAACCCGCCAGTCGCCGCCGCCCAGACCGGCAGTCACCCTGGCAATAGCTCTGCCAAAGGGAAAAAAATTTGATATCATCGTCCAGAAGGCGGTGGAACTTGGCATTCAGCGCATCATACCCCTGGTGAGCCGTTATTCGATGGTCAAACCTGGCAACGACCGGGAGGTAGCCCGCAAACACGCACAACGGCAGAAAACCGCTCTAGAAGCGCTCAAACAATGCGGCAACCCCTTTCTGCCTGAGCTGTGCCTGCCTCTTGCCCTCACCTCCCTGCCAGCCCTGGCCGACCACCGGAAAATCGCCCTGGTATTTGACAACCATGCAACCACGGGCATCTCGTCATGTACCACGCTCCTGGCCGCTGCTGATGAGATCATCATTATCATCGGCCCGGAAGGCGGTTTCGCCCGCGAGGAAATCATCTGGTTGAACAGCCGGGGATACCGGCCGGTGAGCCTTGGCAGCCCCATTCTCCGCCTTGAAACCGCAGCCATCGCTGCCATGGCCATCATCCAGTATCTGAACAATTATTTTCAGCCGGTAAAAAACCTTCAAGAAATTGACCTGAAATGACGATCATACCCCAAACTGAAAAATCTGTTCGGAAAAACGTATCGATTTATCATTTTAGCAATGTTGCGAGGTTTACCCATGAAATGTCCCAAATGTGGTTTTACCAGCTTTGATTACCTCACAGAATGCATCAAATGCGGCCACCAGCTGGAAGAGGCAAGAAAACAGCTGAATCTCCTGAACAGCAAGCCGGTCCTTTTCGTTGAAGAACCGCCGATCGAGGAATCCGCAGAGATTGAAATGGTGGCAGAGGAAGACACCGAGGACGTTGTCGAACAGCCGGAAAACAAGGATGATGATCAGGATGTCGAAAGGATTATTCTGGCAAGCAGCACCACCGATACTCCACTGCCCCTGGAAGGCTTGGGCACGATGGACAGCCTGGGTTCCATGGAAGATATCCAGCCGGAGGCGGTGGTTGTAGGAAACGACTTTACCACCATGGATAAATCGCAGACAACAGCAGATACGGACGACATGCTCACCAACGGAGAATCATTGGCTGATCTGGAAATCCTGGGAGAGGCCAGCCAGGAAGAAGATGAAGAATTTCTAGATCTTGATGATGCCATCTCAGAAGTGGACAGCAAGAGTGGCACAACGCGTTCAGAAGGCGGCAAAGTGATCGAATTAAACGATGACGATCAGATTTTTGATCTCGAACTTGACCTGAATGACCCTGACAACCTGGAACACATTCTGGCGGTGGATAAAAACGACTGACCGACCACCGATTGACTCGCGAGTATAAAAAAACGGCGCCTGAAGGCGCCGTTTTTTTTACGACTACTTTTTCTTGCCGGTCGCAGCCGGCAGACCGACGTTGATAGCTTTTTCAAAACTTTCGGCAACGGCGGTAATACTCATGTTCTCCGGCACAATCTCCCAGCTGCCAATCCCCTTCCCCAGCGATTCGGCAATCCGGACCCGCATATAGCGCTCACCGCCGTCACCTTCATAGGCTTCCGCTTCCCAGCGTTTGGATGCGGCCTCGGCTTTACCAAGAGCCATAATCCCCTCGGACTCCATTTTAGCCGCCTCCATGGCATTCTTTGCCTCCACCATCTGAGCTTCCGAAGCCAGAACAATACGGCGCTTTGCAGCTTCCGCTTTCTGGATTTCGGCCAGCTTAAAGCCATTGGCCTCTTCTTCCATCCTCTTGGATGCTTCGATAGCGGCCAGCGTTTTATTCTTGTTGATTTCGATATCTTTTGCCGACAGGGTTTTTTCCGTCAGCTTCGTAACAATCTCTTCACTGAACAACAATTTTTTAAATTCAATCGAACTAACCTCCAGTCCCCGAGGCTTCAACTCTTCGTTCATGCCATCTTTCGAAATGGCAATGATCTGTTCTTTTACTTCACCTTTGAAAATAGATTCAACCTCATAGTAGCCGGACTTGTTGCGGATAACCGATCTAGCTGTGTTGCGAATCAGACTGACCACATCATCGGCGGCCAGCGAAGTGACAAAGACATCAGCCATTTCAGGAATAACCCGATACCAGATGCTAACGTCAGCTTTGATAATTTCACTATCCATAGTTTCCAGGTTGACGCTGCCTGTTTCATTAGCCAGCTTGTTTTCAGCACAGCCGCCATTTACCAATTCCAGGTTGGACTCGGAGATATCGACAATAATAACCCGTTGGGCCAGAGGATTAAAGCCGGAGAGAAACCAGACGTATTTACCAGGCTGCAGCTCCTTCTCCTGGACCCCGCGGTGCTCGCCATACAGGTTAACCAGCACACCACGCTGATGCGCCCTTATCTCCGGCGAAAGATAGACGGCGACATTGCCCGCTATAAAAAGCAGGACACCGACAGCAACCAGAACGGTCATTTTGGTTATATACTTCATCTATGTTCAGCTCCTTACCATAATAAAAACCTTGCAAAAGCGACCGGCTATCAGCCAGACCCTCCCGGGAAAAGGTAACGTATTGGGAAGCTTAACAAAACCAGTTACTCCCCGTCAATAAAAAACTCCCCGGCCACACTTCAACCAGCTACAGGTAATCGACCTGCCCCTTACCCTCCCGAATAATTTCAGGCGCCGTGGTGGTAAGGTCGATAATGGTTGATGACTCGGAAACGATATCCCCAGCATCCAGCAGATAGTCAACCACATGGGAAAACCGGTCAACAAGGCCGGCAACGGAGCCAACAACCTGGCCCTGATCGTCTCTGGCACTGACGGCAAGCAGGGCGCTGCCAAGTCCGGCAAGCAATGCCTGGCAGGCTGGACGGTCAGGAACCCGGACGCCAACGGTTCTCCGCTTGGTCATGACCATCTTGGGCACCTGCCGGGAAGCCGGCAAAATAAAGGTATAAGGACCGGGAATCAATCCTTTCATACAGCGATAGGCCTGTTTACTGACGACTGCATAACGACTGATATCGGTCAAATCTGCACACACAAGAGTAAACTGTTTCTGCTTCTTGCCGGTTTTCAACGCATACAGCCGCTGAACACCCTGTCTGGCATCGATGGAACAGACAGCGGCATAGTTGGTATCAGTGGGAACAATAGCCAAGCCGCCATCGCTCAACTGATCCACCACCTGATTGAGCAGCCGATCCTTGGGGACATCATCATAGAGGGATAACACGGTGAGCATGAGGCGATCCTGGATACCATTGACGTATGCTGAGCAAGTACGGCTTGATCGTTATGAATCTATTCACGGTGGAACAACCTGTCAGAGTCAGGGACGCCGGCATTCGCTCGCCCGCACGTCGGTCGGATGACGCATGGGCTTACCGAACATGCAAAAAGTTCCCCTGTCCGGCTATAACTTCTCTCTTTCCACCGGGGGGGTCGGTTTCTCCGGCAAAGGTTCTTCAGTAGATAATTGGAATTGCTGTTTCAATTCTTCTATCCGTCGCTGCAACTCCGGAAGAATTTCCTGTTGGACCTTCTCCTTGTAATGCTCCCCCTCCTGGAGAAGCTGCTCCAGGGTTTCCCGCAGGGAGCGCTGCAGATCACGATACTCAACTGACTGCGGCACATCCTTCAAGTCATTAAGGAACTCCTCAAACGTTTTACTCATGACCTCGGAAGTTTCCTCCAGAGTTTCCCGGTTTCTTTGCAGGTAGTAGGCCAAGCTTGTGCAGCCGGCAATCGTTTCATTGTCTCGGATGGGCACCAGAGAGGCTTTCCTGCCCTTTTTAATCATGATCGCTTTTTTGCCTACCACTACCGGATCATTATCAAGAACAAACACATTATTCCGTGAGGCTACGGCCCGCTGGGCATCCTGGATACGTACCTGAACGAGAAACATGCCGTCCTCATGGACGCGAATCATACCAATGGTACCAACGGGATACTCTTTAAAATAAACCCGATCACCTTCGCTGAGTCCCTGCAGCTGGTCAAACTCCAGGTTGAATTTCAGGTCATTGTCCATCCCCATACAGGCACTGCAGATCAGCACACCAACCAGCAGCAGCAGCCCGAGAACATACTTATAGCGTTTCCCTGTCATGCTCACCCCCTTGTTTCAGGCAGATCATCAGTACCCGCAGTTTCATCAGCTTTCTCTTTTTTACCGAAAATCCGGGCGACAATGATGCTGATTTCATAGAGAATCATCAGCGGACCCGCCATCATCAGCTGACTGAGAACATCCGGTGGCGTCAAAATAGCAGAAATAACAAAAACGCCGAGGAAAGCATATTTGCGCTGGCGAACCAGCATGGCAGCATTGATTACCCCGATACGGGCCAGAAAGAGACTGAAAACCGGCAGCTCAAAAACCACTCCGAAGGCAAAGAGCATTCGGGTGGCAAAGGCAAAATACTCTTTTACCGAGGGTAGCGGCCTGATAAAGTCGGTGGCAAAACCGACAAAAAAGCGAAAACCAAAAGGGAAAACTACATAGTAGCCGAACATGGCACCGCCGGCAAAAAAAACCGTCGAGAAAAAAACGAAGGGCAAGATGTATTTTTTTTCTTCGGAATAGAGCCCGGGGGCAACAAACTTCCAGATCTCATAGAGAATAACCGGCGCCGCGATAAAAAAGGCAGCAACCAGGGCTACCTTAAGATAGGTAAAGAATGCTTCCGGCAAACCGGTAAAAATAAGCCCCTGGTCCGGCGGCATGACCGCCAACAAGGGAGCCATCAACAACTGGAAAAGATCCTTGGCAAAATAATAGGTGCCGCAAAATGCCAGTCCGACTGCAACAAAACAAGCTATCAGCCGCCGGCGCAATTCTTCCAGGTGTTCTGTCAGGGTCAATCCCTGCTCTTTAGCTTCCTGCTTCTGCGCCTTGCTCATCGGCTTGATCTTCCGTCTTATCAGTTTCATCGAGGCCGATGGTCGGCGGTACTTTTGCCACTTCCTGTTTGGCCACCGCCTGCTGCACATCAGTCTCCGTTGGTTTTTTATCCTCTGCGTAGATGGAATCTTTCAGGTCATCTGTTGCCCGCCGGAATTCCGCCATACCACGACCAAGTGACTTTGCCAGATCCGGCAGTTTCTTCGGTCCGATAACCACCAACGCCACCACCAGTATCAAGATCAATTCAGGCATTCCTATGCCAAACATGGAACAACCCCTCCCCCGAGCAGCACTCTCAAACTGTTCCCATGGCAGGATGCCAATTCCTCCTGCCGACATATACGTCTATAATAAGTACCATCATGAATGTCAAACACTATCCCCATGCTTGGCAGAGGGAAGGCGCTCAATGAACATCAAAAGCCCTCGGCAACGGGGCATTATTGGAAAATCGACGGCTCAGCTTTTCATCCCCTTCCAACGGTCATGTTCTCAGCAGCCAAACATCATATTGATCAGGACCGGCTGCAGGGGAAGAATTGGCAATCGTTTGGCGTGACAAGTAATCTATTTGACAAGATTTCACGGTTTCAGTTATAGAGGTATACGGTAAACCATGGCCGCTCCCTGCCACTTAATCCTCTGAAAACTCAACTTAATCCATGTCAGATCTGCAAAACAACGAGGGCATCATCGGGACAACCGGAGCCGCAACAATGGTTCGCAAAATTCCCCTTGTGCTGTCAGCTGGCACCCTCTTCCACCTGAAGCTGTCGGAAGCTTTTGCCATTGCCAAAGAATGCCAGTTCGACGGGGTGGAACTGATTATCAATGAGGTTTTTGAACGGCTTGACCCACGTACGATCATTGAAACCCTGATAAAAATCTGCCCGATCGCCTCGATTCACGCCCCTTTTTTTAAGATTTCCGGGTGGGGAAACCAGGTTAAAACCCTGCTCAGAACCATTGACCTTGCGAATGAATTTCAGATACCCCTGGTCAATTTCCATCCACCGCTATGGCTGCCACCGGAATTTACTTTCTGGCGCTGGTTTCGTCAGGTAAAAGATTTCCAGCAGTTGACACCTGACAACCAGACCATAATCACCATTGAAAATATGCCCTACGTCGGCAACCGAATCCGCTTCAATCCCAACATGCTGCGCAAGACCGAGGATATGGTCAGGTTTATCGAAAAGCACAATCTGTACATGACTTTCGACACCACCCATCTCGGCTCTCACAACCCTAACTTTCTCAACGGCTTTAAGGAATTCTACCAAACCGGACGCATTCGCAACATTCATTTCAGCGACTACGGTCATGGCCGGGAACACCTGTTCCCCGGTCGCGGCCTCCTGCCCCTCACCCGCTTCCTTTACCTGCTAAAACGACTGAACTATGAGGGCGCCATAACGGTTGAACTGAGTCCGGCAGAACTGCCTCCCACCACCAAAATGATTATTACCAGCCTGCGGGACCTGCGGGAATATCTGGTGGTCGAAACCAGCTGACACCGTAACGGCTCCAGATTCGAAGCAGGCTTATGCCCCTGAGAGTGCAAAACCTGAGTAATCGATTGCACAATCAAAAAGATGGCATTGTCACCAGGCCATCAGTCCTGCCAGTTGATCAAGCCGGCCAGATATCCGGCCCCAAAACCGTTGTCGATATTCACTACACCAACACCGCCAGCACAGGAATTCAGCATGCCGAGCAACGCCGCCATACCGCCGAAAGAGGCGCCGTAGCCGATGCTGGTGGGCACCGCAATAACTGGGCTGTCCACCAGGCCGGCAACCACACTGGGCAGCGCCCCCTCCATGCCGGCAATAACAATAATCACCGCAGCCTGACCCAGCTTTTCCCGATAAGCCAACAACCGGTGCAGGCCGGCAACCCCCACATCGATCAGCACTTCGGGTTCCTGACCCATCAGTTCAAGGGTTACCGCCGCCTCCCTGGCAGTTTTGAGATCGGAAGTCCCGGCCGTTACAATCAGCACCGTTCCCCGACCGGAAGGCTTCACCTCATGCCTCTTCAGGAGCAGAAACTCCCCCTCCTCATCATAGGTAAAACCGGGAAACAGGGGCTGCAACGCCGCTGCTTTTTCCGCTGACAGGCGGGTAACCAGAATATTGCCGGGCAAGCCCACCATATACTGAAGAATGGTGGTCAACTGGCTCACGGATTTCCCCTGGGCAAAGACCACCTCACCGACTTTGCCGCGCAAGCCCCGATGGGTATCAAGATGAGCGACCCCCACATCCCGGTAAGGCATCTCCTTCAGGACATCCATCACCTGATCCAGGCTGATCTTCCCCTCCTGGTACTTTTCAAGCAGATCCCGCATATATCTTGTATCCATGGCATGTACCTGTGAAAATACCAGCACTCAGCTGGCAGACATTATCGCTGGCACGGGAGTGCCAGCGCCATCTTCATTTGTAAGAATAGTCCCTGATGGATATGGAAACAGGTTTCCGAACAGCACCGTCGGTCATGTCCAGTGGAATATTACCGCCTTGCTCCGCCGGTCAGCGACTCAATGACAACCTGCATAAACCCCATCGACCGGATCAGCGCCTGAAATTCATCCCCCGCCACCAGCCTCCTGACCTGTTGATGGTGGTGGTCCATTGCCCGAAGAATCAGCTGCTGATCATCGATGCAGAAACGCACCGGAATGGCAAGGGCATGCGAAGTAAACGTTTCAAGGAGGGTAAGGTGTTGCAGGAGATTCCCGGTAACTGGACCCTTAACAGCAACAGCGAGACAGGCACGGGCCGGTCGGTCCCAGCATGACAATCCCATAATCCTGGCCTGGTGACGAATCATCTCCTTTGTCCACCCGGTGAGCCGTAATGGACTCATGATCCCCAGCTCTTCAAGGGCTTTCATTCCCGGCCGCCGGGCGGGATCATCCTGGGCATGGGTACCATCACAGACAACAGCCAGCTGCAGATCATCAGCCAAGCGCAACAGCCGGCTGAAAAACAGGTGTTTGCAGTAATAGCAGCGCTCCGACTGCCGGCCGCTCCAGACCTTCTCCATCTCCTGCAGGGAAAGGGTTTCCACCAGGCCGCCAACCGCCTGGATGACGGATAATGCCGCCTGCCGTTCTCCATCAAGCAATCCTGGATGATCTATAAAAACCGCCCTGAAAGGGATATCAGCCTCGGTCCGCAGCACTTCAAGGAGCAGTGAGCTATCAACTCCTCCAGAGTAGGCAAGGAGCAGCGAAGGAAAAGAACGGAGGCAGGCAGTCAGCTGTTCAAGGGGAAAGGTCATGACAAGGCAAAAGAGCTAATGAATCAGCAGGTTTTCCAAATCGATCCTGTCCGGCTGAAGATTCCACTGTTCCAGCACGGCAATCAGGGTTTCCCAAATCAACCCGTCAAACAACTTCTCGGGTTGATCGCCCAGTTCATCCAGCAAGCGGCCGTCAACCTTGGCAGCCAGAGCCCCGTGAATCTCCTGTTTCAACTGCTTGACTTGCTCAGGAGAGGGAAGCACCGTCTCGCCGGCAACATAGCATAGTTTGACATCAACTCCCAACACTTGAAGGCCATGGAGGGAATAGAGGGGATAATGAAATCGAAAGGCAACAATCTCAGGCGGAAGTACTTCAGCCGGCAGTTCTTCATCTTCTAATTCGCTCAGTTGCCGGGTAATAATATCAGCGATGGCAATCTCGCGCGGCCCTGTCCTGATGATTGGCTGGTGCCGGAAGACCCCGAGGGCCAGATAAAACTGCAGGATGAGCAGCAGCCCACCCGCTCCCACTGCAAGGAGAAAAAACAATGGTTGCAGAACAGCCAGCCGGCCACCCTGCTCGCCACCTCCCGGTTCAACCGCAACAGGTTCGTTGGTGACCGGTGTACCAACAGTTCTCTCCACTTCAGGAACCGGTTCCTCTTCCTGTTCCTGAAGGTTGTCCGAGAGGTCGTCAAAATCGAAATCCTCCAGGAAGTCATCATCCTCAAGCAATTTATCGAGCTCAAGATCGTCAAGTTCGGTTTCCCGGCTCATGGGCGGTACTGTCCCTCAGAAAGTTTCTATTCTTTACTGATTACAAGACTCGCTCAAAAAGGGCATTGACAAAATCATCCGCCTTAAATGGTCGGAGATCATCGAGCTGTTCACCAATCCCGATATAACGGACCGGCAGTTTCAATTCATCACAGACACCGACAATAACCCCACCTTTCGCCGTGCCGTCAAGCTTGGTCATCACCAGTCCCGTTATCCCCAGGGCTTCGTGAAACATGCGTGCCTGATTGATGGCATTCTGCCCGGTGTTGGCATCAAGAACCAGCAGAATCTCATGGGGAGCCCCGGGAAGCGCCTTGCCAACCACCCGCTTCATTTTCTTCAACTCGTCCATGAGATTCACTTTGGTATGCAGACGGCCGGCGGTATCAATGATAACCACATCGACCTCTTTGGTCATTGCTGATGTGACCGTATCAAACGAAACGGCCGCCGGATCAGCTCCCATCTTCTGGCGGATCAGGGGCACCCCTGCCCTTTCAGACCAGACCTCCAGCTGTTCAATGGCTGCCGCCCGAAAGGTATCTGCCGCCCCGAGCATCACCTTTTTCCCCTGGGAGGCAAAGATGGCAGCCAGCTTGCCGATGGTTGTCGTTTTACCGACGCCGTTCACACCGACCGCCATGATCACGTATGGTTTTGCCGTAATCTCCCAAGGCTGCTCGGCCGTCTGGAGAATTCTGCCAATCTCCTGCTGCAAAAATCTGCGCAACTGAACCGGGTCCTCCAGCAGTTGGTGGCTGACCTGTTCCTCCACCTCGGCAAACAAACGATAACTGGTCTGCACTCCAAGATCGGACGTCAGCAGAATCTCCTCCAGCTGCTCAAGGAACTCCTCATCAATCTCCTTCTTGCCATAAAAAAGCGTATCCAGGGTCCCGACAAAACGTTTGCGGGTTTTCTGCAAACCGTTTTTCAACCGGGAGAACAGACCGGTCGCTCCCGCTTCCGACTCCTGTTGCGGTTGCGGAACATCCCCTCCGCCACCGTCAGCCACCGCGGTTTCTTCCTCCACCACAGGAGACTCTACGGTTGCCGAGGCCGACCCGCCTGCGGTTTCAGGCTCCACCGGCAGTTCATCCCCAGCGGCCGCCTCCTCTCCACTTTCAGCGAAGGGCTCATCCTCCTGCCGGCGCGAAAACAAGCGCCCGATAAAACCCTTTTTTCTTGTATCCGTCATAATGCTATTCGCTCTCCGCCCTATCCTGCCGCCATCATCCAGCCAACTCTTCGGCGGCCGGCAGGGGCTGCTCGGTTGTACGGTCATAGTCAGCAAGTTGTACCGACACCGCTTTGGAAACCCCATCCTCTTCCATGGTTACCCCGTAGAGAAAATCACCGATGGTCATGGTCCGCCGGTTATGGGTAATAATGAGAAACTGGCTGTGGGCGGCAAACTTTTTCACCAGCTGGTTGAAGCGGCCGATATTGGCATCATCGAGGGGGGCATCCACCTCATCAAGGACGCAAAACGGCGCCGGATTAACTTTGAAAAAGGCAAAAATCAGGGCGATGGCCAACAGGGCTTTTTCACCACCGGAAAAGAGTCGCAGATTCTGCATCCGCTTGCCCGGTGGCGCTGCCGTAATTTCGATTCCTGCTTCCCAGAGGTTGTCCTCATCGGTAATATTCAACGACGCCCGGCCGCCATCAAACAATTCGCTGAACAATTGGGAAAAATGGTCCCGCACCTGAAAAAAGGTGGCAAGAAACTTTTCCCTGGAGGTTTTTTCCATTTTCTCGATAGCTTCACGAACTGCCTGAATGGAAGAAAGCAGATCAGCCTCCTGCTCTTTGAGGAA
The DNA here is from genome assembly GCA_016934315.1 of Candidatus Anaeroferrophillus wilburensis. NCBI lineage: Bacteria > Deltaproteobacteria > Candidatus Anaeroferrophillales > Candidatus Anaeroferrophillacea > Candidatus Anaeroferrophillus > Candidatus Anaeroferrophillus wilburensis. The sequence goes on from JAFGSY010000045.1 coordinate 57,307, forward strand.
ATCGTAGCGTTGCTGCACCTCCTCCTCCTCTTCCAGGGCCAACAGGTTAACCTGCCCGAAATTAGCGATCCAGGAGCGAATATTTTTCAGCTTAGCAACCGCTTCATCCTCTTTGAACTCCTGCTGGGCAACCCCTGTCTCCCGCAGATGATCAGGCAGGGAAAAACCGTAGCGCTGAACAAAGGAGTCCATCAGTTGGCGCTGGCGATGTTCACTGTCCTGCAGGGCAAGCCGGGCATCAAGCAACCGGGGGCGCCAGTCAGCCAGCAACGATTCCAGTTCTCGCATATGCGCCTGCTGGCTGCCCAGCTTTTCCTCCAGGAATTCTCTTTCCCGCACCCTGCCAGCCAGCCGCTGTTCATGATCAGCGACAACCTTTTCCAAGGCCGCAATTCCCTCCCTCGTTTCATTGAGACCGGCCACCGACCCTTCAAGTTTCGCGGAATCGGCGCTGATGTCCCGGGTCAGGGCGGCATACTGGCGATCAAGCTGTTCCCCTTCGACGGCAAACCGGTCGATCTCGCGTTTCACCTGAGCCTGCTCGGCATTCAAGGAGGCCAGAATGACCTTTTTATCAGCCAGCATTTCCTGAGCAGCAAGCATCTGCCGCTCCCCTTCCTGGTGGAGAGCGACCAGTTTGGTCAATTGCCGTTCCTGCGCTGCCCTGAGATCAGCGGCGGCGCCAATCTCTTCACTTCCGGCGGCAACTGCTTCCGCGAGATCCGCTTCCTGAACCCGCAATTGGGTCATCTCAAGATCAGCATGTCGAGCTGACGTCACGAGACGATTCTGCTCATGCAGGCTGTCGTGCAACTGGCGTTTACCCTGCCGGATAGCCTCATCAAGCGGCTCCAATTCCTGTAGACAGGCATGATACTTTGCGCTAATAGCCGCGCCCCCGGCCTGCAGATCCTCCAACACCCGGTCCTGATCTGCAAGCTGCTGCCGGGCAATTTCCCGATCCTGCTCAGCCTCATCCTGCTGGCGCCGCAGGGATAGCAGCTCATTGCTGCTGGTTTTTTTACTATTGCCGACCCAGAACCAGCCGTTACCAGCGTAGATTTCACCAGTTTTACTAAGGACATAGGAATCAACCGGCAATTCATCCAGCAGGGCCAGGGCGGCATCACCATCAGCAACTGCGTAGGTACGTTTGAGCAATGGCAAAACCACATCCTGAAATTCTTCTTTAACGGCGACTATATCGGCCAACGTGGGAATCACCTGAGACAGGATGGCGCAACCATCCACCGACAAAAGGTTTTGGCGCGGCTGGAGAACAGCCACTCGATCCCGCTGCCGTTGACGGCCAATGAAAGCATGGACCACGCTCTGGTCGGCAATCACCAGTCCTTCACAAAGTTGGCGGATAAACAGTTCCAGCGGCTGTTCCCATTCAGTGGGCACCTCGGCAAAGACATCCCAGAACGAATGGAGGATACGATCGCCGGACTCGGCCCGCAAAGCCTCCTTCATCCCCTCGGTAAAACCAAAACCTTCGGAAACCTTGATATGCAGCTGATGCCACTGCCGGTCGCAAGCGGTTAACCTGTCGGCAACGTTCTGCCGTTCCTGTTCCGCCTTGCCATACTTCTCCTTCTGCGTTGCAAGATCGGCCGTCAGCTGCTCTTTCTGCCGCTGCAGCTGCTGCTGGTTTGCCTGCTGTTCAGCCAGCTCTTTTTCGAGTTTTTCCACCAGCAGCCGGCGAGCCGCCAACTCCCCTGATGCCTGCTGGCTGATATCTTCCAACTGGGAACGACGCTGCTTAAGATGCTTTATCTTCTCCTGATTGAGCAGCTGTTCATTCTTTGTCCGACTTTCCCTGGTCATCAGTTGAAAGAGCTCTTCCCGGGCGGCAGCCTGCTCACTGGCCAAACGGGCAACGGTCTGTTTTTCCGTCTCATAGGCCTCTTCACAGCTCTGACGTTCCTCATTATGCTTTTGCAGACGCGCTACAACCTCTGACAAGAGACCTGCATGTTCCCCGGCTGTCTTCTGCAATTCGGTTTTTCTGCGCTGCAGGCGCTGCTGTCGATCACTGGCCTCTTTTAGGCGGCGCCGGACAGTTTCCTGCTCCTGGAGAAGGAACGTAATCCGGGAATGGGCGGCAACCAGCTCCTCTTTACGGCTGCTCAGCTGTTCCCGGGTCTCGTCCAGCTGCAGAGTCAGTTGACGCCCCTTGGCAGTCAAGTTATCCAACTCAGCACCAACTGACGAACGCTCCTGTTCTTTGGCTTCCACCTCGCGCTGCCAGCGTCGCACTTCCTCCCTCAAGGGACCCAGATCATCCTCCACCTGACGGTAGCGATAAACATAGAGCTGCTGATCCAGAGTTTTTTCATCCTCCTGGAGGCGGCGGTACTTTTTTGCCTGGCGGGCCTGTTTCTGCAGATTCTTGAGATTTTTAGCCACTTCATGGATGATATCATGGAGCCGGTCGAGATTCTCCTCACTCTCCCTGATTTTACGATAACTTTCCTGCCGCTGAATCTGGAAATTGGAAACGCCGGCCGCCTCTTCAAACATAAAGCGAATCTCGGTCGGCTTGGCGGTAATAATGTGCGAAATCTGTCCTTGTTCGATGAAAGCATAGCCCTTGGCGCCAATGCCTGTATCACGAAAAAGCGCAGCAACATCTTTCAGGCGGCAGGGAACTTTGGCCAGAAAGTATTCCGAATCCCCCTGACGGAACATCCGGCGGGAAATCATCAATTCCGCATACTGCTCATAGGGCGGGGGCAATGGCTGGCCACGGCCGGTCATGGTCAGATGCACCTCAGCCAGACCAGCGGGCTTGAGGCGGTTGGTTCCGTTGAAAACCATATCCCCCATCGCTTTGCCTCGCAACTGCAAAGGCCGCTGCTCCCCCATAACCCAGCGAAGAGCATCAAGGATATTGCTTTTGCCGCAGCCATTTGGCCCGACAACCACCGTAATCCCGGCATGCAACGGTATACGGGTCCGATGGACAAAGGATTTAAACCCCTGTATGGTCAGTTCTTTGACTTTCATTCTTTTCGTTTAGTCAGGCAATAGTTGACAGACATACTACTCTTAACTATACTTTGATGAACTCGCAACAGCTGGCAAAACCCCGCGAAAACCACATGGCAGGATAACTGTTCCAGCTTCGCGGCACGCAAAAGTTGTTAAATCTAAAAGATAATTCCATTTTTGTAAAGAGAATAATCCGTCGCCATGGACAGTGCCACCATTGCTCTGCTGACCGCCCTCTTCCTGCTGTTAGTACTCCTGTCAGCTTTTTTCTCCGGCACTGAAACCGCCCTGCTCACCTTTCGCCGTTACCGCCTCCGCTACTATAGCAAAAAATATGAAGGCCAGGCCAGACAACTGAAAAAAACGCTCAAGAGCCCCCAGGAATTCATCGCCACGGTCCTGGTATGCAACAATTTTGTCAATGTGGCGGCCTCGGCTCTGGCCACTTATCTGTGCGTCTATTTCTTTGGCAATAAGGGGGTGGTAATCTCTACGGTAGTCGTTACGGCAATTCTGTTAATTTTTGCCGAGATCACCCCAAAAACCTACGCAGCCTCGCGCTCTGACACCATTGCTCTGAAAATAGCCGGCCTGTTTAACCTGATTATCCGCCTGATGAGACCGATGACCCGACTAATGAACATCTTTACCAACCAGATGATCAAGGTCCTGGACGTTGCCAGGACCGGCCACACTGAGCCCCTGTTTGATGAGGAGATCAAATCCTTCATTCTCAGCGGCCGGGAAAAAGGAGCTTTGAATCACCATGAATCGCTGATGATGCATAATATCCTGGAAATTGAAAAGGCCACTGTCAAGGAAATCATGGTTCCCCGCCAGGAAGTAACCATGATCCACATGAACACCCCTTACGCGGAAATCCAGCGTCTGGTTAGAGATGCAGGCTATTCCCGCTATCCGGTGTTCAGCAAAAGCCAGGAAGATATTGTCGGCATCATCCACATCAAAGACCTGCTGACCCATCAGTTCGGCAAAACCTTTTCTCTGGCCCAGATCATCAGGCCGGTACTTTTCATTCCGGAAATCATGCCCCTTGATACCCTGCTGGAGACTTTCCGGCAGCATAAAACGCACATGGCGATTGTTGTCGATGAGTATGGCGGCATGGAAGGCCTGGTAACCGTTGAAGACCTCATCGAAGAGATTGTCGGCGAATTAAAAGATGAGATGGATGAAGGATCTGAAGCGGAAATCATTGCCCTGAAAAATGGCACCTATCTGGTCCGGGCGGACATCTCCATCCGCCGCTTCAACCTTGAAATACCCTCCGTGCAGATTCCCGAAGAAGACCGCTACCTGCACCTGTCAGGCTTCATCCTCTCCCAGTTGGGCAGAATCCCCGTTGCCGGCGATATCATCGAGATTGATGCCGCCAGGCTATCGGTCATCCGGGTGGCCGCAAACAAGGTTCTCCTGGTAAAGGTCATCCCCCATCCCCCAATCTCTTCTTGACAGCATTCCTAAAAGGGATTACAAATAAGCGATTTCAACCTTATTACTATATTGCTATACATTGACTTTAATCAAGGGAGGAGTTTTCCGATGAAAACAGCAGATGTGGCAATTATTGGTGGTTCGGCCGCCGGGCTGATGGCGGCAATCACCTTAAGAAAACGCTATCCGGGAAAAAAGGTTTTACTGGTCCGCGACGTGACACAGACGCCGGTTCCCTGTGGCATCCCCTATATCTATGGTACGTTGGGTGCCGTACAGAAAGACATTATTGCTGATGATAAGTTTCTAGAAATGGGGATTGAGATTATTCATGATACGGTCACCGCTATTCAGCGCGATAAAAAAACCGTCACTTTCGCAGCACATGACACCTTGGCCTACGACAAACTAATTCTGGCTTCCGGATCAAAACCTCTCCTGCCCCCCATGCCCGGCATTGACCTGGGCAACGTTTTTACCATTAAAAAAGATCCCGAACATCTGCAGCTCATTTATACCCGTTTACAGAAAGCGAAAAATGTCGTGGTCATCGGCGGTGGCTTCATCGGCGTTGAGATGGCTGAACAGATTGCCAAAATGGGCGGCGCCACCTGCAAAGATTATTTCTGCACCGCCGAAGAAAGTGGTTCATCTCTGCAGGTAACCATCATCGAGATGCTGCCCCACTGCCTGATGCTGGCCTGCGAAGAAGAGTTCTGCCTGCAGGCGGAAAACGAACTGCGGAAAATGGGAATCAACGTGCTGACCAACAGCCGTGTTGAAGCCCTGGAAGGTAATGGCACCGTATCCGCTGTCAAACTGGCTAACGGTAAAAGCATTCCAGCCGACATCGTTATTATCGGCATCGGGGCAATCCCCAACATCGACCTTGCCCAACAGGGTGATATTGATGCCGATCCCAGGAGCGGGGTTGTGGTTAATGAATTTATGCAGACCAATGACCCTGACATCTATGCAGCCGGCGACTGCGCCAGTAAATTTTCCCTGATTACCGGCAAACCGACCGGCATCCGTCTGGCTTCGGTTGCCTGTTCTGAAGGCATGATTGCGGCCAGCAACCTTTACGGTATTCCAAGAAAAACCATGGGTGCTTTGGGGGCCTTTGGCACCACGGTGGGGAATCGGAGTATTGCCGCCGCCGGCCTGACCACCAAAGCGGCGGCTGATGAAGGAATTGAAGTGGTCATCGGCGAAGCACAGGCACCAAACCGTCATCCCGGCGGATTGCCCGGCTGCATTCCCGACATGAAAGCCAAACTCCTGTTCCGCAAGAGTGACGGCGTTATTGTAGGCGGCCATATAAGCGGTGGTGAGGCCTCTGCCGACATGGTCAACATCATTGCCGTTGCCATCCAGGGGGAAATGACGGCTGAACAGCTGGCCACCATGCAGTATGCCACCCATCCGCTGCTTACCGCCTCGCCCTTGGCATACCAGGTGATGCTGGCCGCGGAAAATGCTGCAGTTGCCCTGGGCTAGCAGGATGTGACCAGATTTAATACCTTCAGCCTCGGAAACCCGCAATGACAAAGTAATGAAAAAAATGGGGTATTACCAAGAAAAAAAGCCGGGAGGAACAGATGTTCCTCCCGGCTTTTTTTGCAGCACACGTTCAAATCCACGGACCGTTGTCAGTCCTCGTAGTAGCCGACGATAAATCTCTCTGCCAGCATACCGATGATAATCATCACCCCGCCAACCCCGATTGCCACCGTAGCAATGGTATACATCTCGTGCAATATCCAGACGGCAATGCCGCAGATACCGATAAAAAAACCCAATAACTCCACCAGGGGAATCCATAATTTCGACATAGTTTACTCAACCTCCTGCTTGGGGTATAACGATGGTAATATACTGGGAAAGCGCGGATAAATAGTTGAAAAAGAGTAGCAAACCAATAATAATCAGGAATATGCCGCTGACCATGCTGATTATGCGCAGGTAACGGTTCAACCGGGCGAAATAGGCCAGGAATGAGTTGAATGCCAGCGCAGCAATGAGGAAGGGAAGCCCCAGACCGAGGGAATAGAAGACCAGCAGGATGATGCCGGTGGCCATCTGCTGCGACGTACTGGCATAGAGCAGAATGCTGGCCAGGATGGGACCGATGCAGGGTGTCCAACCGGCGGCAAAGGCGATTCCCACCAGCACCGAGCCCACATAACCCACCGGTTTGTTTTTGAATTCCACCCTTCGTTCCCGCTCAAGAAACTTCAGTTTAAAAGCACCGGTGATATGAATACCGAGCAGGATGACCACCAGGCCGCCAATTTTCCTGATCAGCGCCTGATTCTGCTGAAAAAAGTTCCCGAGATACGTGGCCGAGGCTCCCATAGCCACAAACACCAGGCTGAAGCCCAGAATAAAGAGCAGGGAATGGATAAGCGTCTGTCGGCGGACCGATCGCTTTTTTGATTCCACCAGATCGTCAAAAGACATCCCGGTAATATAGGTCAGATACGACGGAATCAGGGGCAGTACACAGGGTGAAACAAAAGAAAGTAAACCGGCGGTAAAAGCAATAAAAATTGAGATATTGGACGTTGAAGACATAACGAAATATCCTAAGGAAAATAAAGGTGACAGGCTACCCTGTGCTGTGTGCCATTGGCCTGCTGCAACTGCGGCATCTCCACGGCACACCGGGGCAGACGTTCATGGCAACGGGCATAAAAAGGGCAGCCGGTTCCCATCGCTGCCCGACTGCTGCCGGCCGGCGCCGTGACTTTTTTTCGCCGCTGACGGGGATCAGGCAAAGGAATTGACTGCAGCAGCAAGCGGGTATAGGGATGCAAAGGCTCCCGATACAGAACATCACCAGCCGCTTCTTCGACAATCCTGCCCAGGTACATTACCAGAATTCGATCACTAACCAGTTTCACCACACTGAGATCATGGGAAATAAACAGCATGGTCAGCTGAAACTGCTCTTTCAGATCCAGCAGCAGATTAAGAATCTGGGCCTGGATGGAAACATCAAGAGCCGATACCGGCTCATCGGCAACCACAAACTCAGGGTTCAGGCACAAAGCCCTGGCGATGCCGACCCGCTGGCGCTGACCACCACTGAACTCATGGGGATAACGGTTGCCCACTTCGGCATCCAGGCCGACAACATCGAGCAGTTCATCGACCCGCTGGCGCCGCCAGGCCGCCTTACCCTGACGGTGAATAATCAGGGGTTCTTCAATGATCTTCCGCACTCTCATCCTCGGGTTCAGGGATGAGTAGGGATCCTGAAAAATCATTTGAAACCGGCGGCGATAAGGCCGCAGCTGTCGTTCAGTCAATCTCCCTATGGAAATATCATGAAAAAAGATTTCCCCCCGGTCAAGGGTTTCCAAACGAAGCAGCAACTTCCCCAAGGTTGATTTGCCGCAGCCGGACTCCCCCACCAAACCGACCGTTTCACCCGGTTGGATGCTCAGGCTCACCCCATCAACAGCGGTCAGCGTCCCCTGCGGGGCAAACAACCCTCCACCCCGTACGGGAAATTTTTTCTGCAGATCCTTAACGGTCAGCAAAGGCTGTGATTCCTGGCCGCTAGGCACGGTCCTGTTCACCTTCATGGCCCAGAGGCTGCCGGCATTTTTCCAGAGCAGCCAGTAGATGCTCACGGCTGATGTTGCTCTGGACGAAGGGTTGGCCGATATTACGCAAAAGAACCATGTTGAGCTTGCCGTTGGCAACTTTTTTGTCGCGCTCCATAACCGCCAGCAGTTCGTCGGCACTCACATCATCGGGAGCAATACCCTGAAGACCAAAAAGCTCGAGCAACGCGGTAATCCGCCGCAGTTCCTCTTTTGCCAGAAAGCCAGCCTCAACAGACAGATACGCCACGTATGCCAGACCGATGGCCACCGCAGCACCATGCTTGATCCCCCGGTATGCGCCGGCCTTTTCAAGGGCGTGAGCCATGGTATGACCAAGATTCAAAATAGCCCGTACACCCAGCTGCTCAAGTTCATCCCGGGCAACAAAATCAGCTTTAATCCGTGAACAGTAGTGCAGCATGCTGGCAAGAATTTTAGGATTTTTGGCCAAGATGCCCTGATGATTCATCTCCAGAAAGGAAACAAAATCTTCACCGGCAATCAAGGCATATTTGACGACCTCTCCCAAGCCGCTGTAGAACTCTTCCTCCGGCAGGGTGGTCAGGAGATCAACATCAGAAATGACCGCCCGCGGCTGATAGAACGTACCCACCAGATTTTTGCCCACCGGCAGATTGATGCCGTTTTTGCCGCCGATGGCACTGTCAACCTGGGCCAGCAGGGTGGTTGGTACCTGCAGCAGATCAATGCCCCGCATATAGGTGGCCGCAGCAAAGCCGGCCAGATCACCGATAACCCCGCCGCCGAATGCACAGACGAACCCATCCCGTTGCAGGCCGGCATCATACATGCTCCGGTAGAGGGAAAAAAGGGTTTCCTGGTTTTTGTACTGTTCCCCGTCAGAAATAACAATCGGCGCGACATCGTACTCGGTACGGGCAAAAAGATCGAGCAACTGGTTCAGATGCAGGGCCGCCACCGTTTCGTTGGTGATAATAACACCACGTTTGCCGCGAAAATGGGGCAGGTGCATCTCATCATTGACGCCGGCAAGCATACCTGAACCAATCATTATCGGGTAGCTTTTCCCCGCCAACTGCACGGAAATTTTATGTATTGCCATCTCTCACCTAGAGCTCAGACAGGCTCACATACCCGCCGGCTGACCTCAAGATAGGCTTCCTCTATCTTGCCAAGATCACGGCGAAAGCGGTCTTTATCCATTTTTTCCAGACTGCGGGCATCCCACAACCGGCAGGTATCCGGACAGATCTCATCCGCCAGCAGCACCTGATCGTGAAAGACACCAAACTCCAGCTTGAAATCCACCAGCAGAATCTCCCGATCGGCAAAAAACTGCCGCAGGATATCGTTGATTTTCAGCGCCAGCTCCCGGGCCTGATCAATCTGGACCGCGGTTGCCAGGGAAAAGGCCAGCACATGGTCCCGATTGATCATCGGATCATGCAGGGAATCATCCTTGTAGTAATATTCGACAATCGGAAACGGCAGGGACTCGCCCTCAGGCTTACCCATGCGCTTGGCCAGGCTACCGGCAATGGTGTTGCGGACCACCACTTCCACCGGCATAATTCTGACACTTTTAACCAGCACTTCACGATCCGAGAGTTTCTTCACCAGGTGGGTCGCAATCCCCTTGGATTCCAGCATCTCAAACAGATGGGTGGAGATGCGGTTGTTGAGGACGCCCTTTTCGACAATCGTCCCCTTCTTGGTCCCGTCAAAGGCGGTGGCATCATCCTTGAAATAGAGGATATGGTGATCAGCATCATCGGTGGCATAAATTATTTTAGCCTTGCCTTCGTACAGTTTTTCCCCTCTGGTCATCACTCAACTCCTTTGGTGCCGAAAACCCGGTCAAAAATAACCGGTATCTGGCGTAAATGATGTTCGACAGAAAAAAGATTTTCCACTTCATCCGGTTGCAGCACAGCCATAACCTCACCATCTTCCAGTAGATTTTCCTTGAAAGACGTACCGGATTCAAATGATTTCATGGCATTTCTCTGAACCCAACGGTAGGCCTGCTCACGACTGATACCCCGGCGGGCTAAAGCCAGCAGAATACCCTGGGAAAAGAAGGTTCCGCCGGTCAACTGCAGATTCTCCTGCATGCGTTCGGGATAGACAACCAGTTTATCAATCACCCCGGTTACCCGGTGAAGCATGAAATCAATCAAAATAGTGGAGTCCGGGGCAATGACCCGCTCCACTGACGAATGGCTGATATCACGTTCGTGCCACAAGGACATATTTTCCATCGCCGCCAGGGCGTTTGCCCGAACCAGACGGGCCAGGCCGCAGAGGTTCTCCGAAAGAATCGGATTCCTTTTATGGGGCATGGCGGAAGACCCCTTCTGGCCGGCATGGAAAAACTCCTCTGCCTCGCCCACCTCGGTCCGCTGGAGATGACGAATCTCGGTTGCAAACTTTTCAATGGAGCCAGCCAGCAGGGCAAGGACGGTAAAAAACGAAGCATGACGGTCGCGCTGCACGATCTGGCTCGAAGCCGGCGCCGGCTTTAATCCCAACTTGCGGCATACCGATTCTTCAACCACCGGGGCAATATTGGCAAAGGTACCCACCGCCCCGGAGATTTTACCAACGGAGATATCTTCGAGCGCCTGGAGAAAACGGCAACGCTGCCGCCTGATTTCATCATACCAGATAGCCAGCTTGAGGCCAAAGGTGATCGGTTCTGCATGAATGCCATGGGACCGGCCGATCATCACACAATCACGATGTTGGTGCGCCTTGTTCTCCAGTACGGTCAGCAACCGGTCTATGCCGTCAAGGATCAGCTCTCCCGCTTCTTTCAGCTGCAAAGCCAGGGCAGTATCAAGAACATCCGAGGAGGTCATCCCCAAATGGATAAAACGGGAATCAGGCCCGACAAACTCGCCCACCGAGGTCAGAAAGGCAATAACATCATGGCGGACTTCCTGCTCAATTTCATCAATCCGGGCAACGGAAAAATCAGCCTTTTCACTGATGGTCCGCGCGGCTTCAGCCGGAATCAGGTCCTGCTCGGCCATCGCCTCACACGCGGCAACCTCCACCTGCAGCCAGGATTTATATTTATTCTCTTCGCTCCAGATTGCCCCCATCTCGGGCCTGGTATAGCGATCAATCATCGTTTATTTCTCCCTGTTGCCGTCGCACCACCATGACGGAACATTTGGCATTTTTCACCACATTATTTGCCACGCTTCCCATCAGAAACCGCTTGATCCCCGACCAGCCGTGCGACCCCATGAAGATTGCATCACTATGCTGTTCGCTTGCTGCATCAACGATGGTGCTGGCGGGATATCCTTCCACCACCTCACCATCGATGGAGGAAACCCCCAGTTGCCGACCACGTTCCAGCAGTTCAACCATCTTCTCCTGACCGGACTTCTTGCGGGATTCCACAACCGACCTGATACTTTCCAGATCCTCGGCTGGCAATGACAAGCCATCAAGGCCAAGGAGAAGAAATCCTTCCTCCACCACATGCAACAACTTTACGCTGGCCCCATAATCCTTGGCAAAACGACAGCCAACATCAACCACATCACTGGTAATTTCAGAGAAATCAACCGCTATCAGGATCTTCTCATACTGCAACATGGTTCCCTCCTTTTTTCAGCTTCGGCAAACTCCCCGCCCTGACTTCAAGACGTCAGTTGCCCCCGCTTATTGCCGTAGCATAACAGGCGAACTAAGGGCAAAGGATATCATTGATCCTTGAGCTCTGTCAATCTCATAACCACCCTCAACCGGATCATCACAGAGTCAGCAATACCGCTGGAGCATGAGGTCCACCGCCGCTGAAAATCCGACGGATCAACCATGGTTTGGCTGGACAAAAAGTTCGCTTGATTTCATCAAGATGGCAACCTATAAACAACTTCTCCACAACCTTATCCACACGTTTTGCACAGCAATTGTGGATAACCTGAAAATCCATTGAAATGATTGAGGAATTCCGCATCCAATAACCAACTACTTGTTTTCACTATGTTTTTTGCACTCAACGGAATGGGAATATTAATATTTTCTTAATAATTCCCGGCCATTAGCAGAACTTTCACCAACTTATCCACAGGTCAGTCGGTATGTTCCTTCGCCTGCTCCCACAGGGCTTCCTGCTCATCAAGGCTCAGATGAGCCAACTCGTCTCCAGCCAAACGGGCAGCCTGTTCCATAAAACGAAAACGCTTTTCAAATTTACGGTTGGCCGACCGCATCACGTGATCAGGATCTAAATCAAGATGACGGAGCAAGCTTACCAGCACCAGCAGCACATCTCCCAGCTCTTCCGCCAGCGCTTCTGGTTCGCCGGCCGCCATTGCTTCTTCAACCTCTTGCAATTCTTCGCGGATTTTAGGCAGGATCTCGGCCGCTGCAGGCCAGTCAAAACCGATTTTGTGGCACTTTCTACCATGGACCAGGGCTTTTTGAAAAGGCGGCAAAGATCGGGGAACATTATCCAATAAAGACTGATAATCCTTACCTTCAACCCGCTTTTTTATCTCCTCCCACTGATTGATCACCTCAGAACTTGTCTGCACCGTCGCCTGGTGAGCAAACACATGCGGGTGCCGGCGAATAAGCTTTTCGGCAATGCCGGTTAAAATCATTTCCAGCGTCCAGGATTCCCGTTCTTCACCCAGCAGGGACATGAACAGCAGGTGAAAAAACAGGTCTCCCAGTTCTTCCTGCATGCCATCCTGGTCACCCTGTTCAAGGGCATCAATAAACTCATACACCTCCTCGAGAAATCTCGGCTTCATGGTGGTAAAATCCTGCTCCCGATCCCAGGCACAGCCCCCCGGGGCACGCAGACGCCGGATTACCTGCCACAGGTGTCCAAATGCCCGGGCAGCAGGAATGCCGACGGCCGCAGCGCCGGTCGATGATGCTTCATGTTGTTGACTTTTCATCAGGAAACCCCTATGGTGCGTACAGTGATTGTTATCCTTGCCAGCCTGAAAGAAACTTCCACCATGCCGGTCCCGAAAATAGTGTTTTCCCCAATGGCTCCCCATTGCTGCGACCCTGACCACCTAAGCTGCAGATAGAGTCTGAAATGCCATCTCTCGAAGGAAACACTGCCGGCCTGAAGCCAAAACAGCTCAAAAATATCGAAAAGGTTTTCCGCCGCCGCATTCCCGCCGATCAGATCATCACCGAAGAACTAGCCCGCTATCTTGCCGGTTTGACGGCCGAAACCGGGCGGCAGCTGGGAGTGCTGATCAATCGCCAGGGACGCATCACCCACGTCATGATCGGCACCAGCCAGGGGATTACCATCCCGTCACTCCATGAATACCGGCTTGGCCATGGGCGCCTGCGGGGCTTGCGCTGCCTGCATGTCCACCTGGGTGAACAGGGCATCGACAGTGAGGACCTCGCCGACCTGGCCATGCTGCGGCTGGATCTCATGGGGGTCATCACCACCACCCCCAGCGGTCTGCCCAAAAAGCTCCATATAGCCCACCTGAAGCCGGGCGGCGATGATCACCAGCCGAACTACCAGATTCTGGAACCATTCTCAGCGGCTGCCATCGACCTCTCCTTCACCACCCTGATCAAGTCGCTGGAGCAGGAGATCGTCGGCAGTTTCGCCCATGAAACAAAATCACCAACATACCAGAAAGCCTTCATCATCAGCGTCGCCCCGGAACCGCGGCTGGCGCTGGAAGACTCGATTGCCGAACTGGCTGAACTGGCCAGGGGTGCCCACCTGCAGGTGGCCGGCTCCTATATCCAGAGCCGCCGCCTCGATCCGCGAACCGCCCTGGGTACCGGCAAGCTGCAGGAAATCACCATTTCAGCCATGGAACAGGGCATTGACCTGCTGATCTTCGACCAGGAGTTGACCCCGATGCAGGCGCGCAACATCTCGGAGATTACCGACCTCAAGGTTATTGACCGAACCCTGCTCATTCTCGACATCTTTGCCCGGCGGGCCCAGAGCCGTGAAGGAAAACTGAAGGTTGAACTGGCCCAGCTGAAATACCGGCTTTCCTGGATTTCGGCCAAAACCACCGCCCTCTCCCGGTTAACCGGCGGCATCGGCAGTCGCGGCCCGGGTGAGACCACCCTGGAAATTGATCGGCGGCGAAGCCGGGAACGGATCACCACCCTGGAGAAAAAACTGCAGAAAATGGCAAAAAGCCGGGTCAACGCCAGAAAAAAAAGAAAAAAAAACCAGCTGCCGCTGGTTTCGATTGTTGGCTACACCAACGCGGGAAAATCAACCCTTTTGAACACCCTGACCAAAAGTGCTGTTTTCACCGAAAATCTTCCATTTGCCACCCTGGATCCCATAACCAGGAAGCTGCGCTTGCCCCGGGAGCAGGAAATTATCATCACCGACACGGTCGGTTTCATCCGACGGCTGCCCAAAGATCTGCTGGATGCGTTCCGCACCACCCTGGAAGAGCTTCATGAAGCTGATTTACTGATTCACCTGGTGGACAGTGCCGATGAACAGCTGCAGGAGCACATGGAAACTGTCCAGGAAATCCTTGCCTCCCTGGATCTGCATACCATTCCCCAGCTGCTGGTTTTCAACAAGACCGACCTCATCACACCAGCATGGCAAGCACTGCTGAAAAAACGCTATGGCGGCCTGTTTGTGGTTGCCAGAGATCCGCAGACCATGCCCCCGCTCCTGGAAGCTATGGCCAGCCGTCTGGAAGGCCTTAGCCAACGCCCTCCGGTCAGGAAACGGCTTGGCCTTCATCCCCTGCCAGGTAAGAACGGGCATCCTCAATCAAGTCATGAATAATCTCCTTGACAGAGAGGATTTTATTGATGGCCGGGAAGTTGCTGCCGGTAAAAAACAGTCCCCGTTCATAATCCCCGTCCCTGGCCCGCCTCAACGCTTCCAGGATACAGAAGCTGCCGCTGCACTTCTTCAAGCAGCCGGTACATCTTTCCGGTCTGATGGATTGATCCCCGGCCAGTAGTTTTTCCACCAGCGGCGTTTTGATCGCGTTGGCCGGCAGCCCCACAGGGCTGAGAATCCGCACCAGATCGCTGATTTTCGATTTCATCAACAGCTGTTTAAAATTATCATGAACCGTACAATCGGAGCTGAGCAGAAAGCGGGTTCCCATCTGGACACCGGCAGCCCCCATCTCCACCACCCGGCCCACATCCTTGCCGTTGACAAAGCCGCCGGCGGCGATCACCGGGATGGAAACCGCATTGCAGATAGCCGGCAAAAGGCTTTCGGTTTTTTCCTCAGTCCCAAGATGACCGCCGGCATCCCGACCTTCGACAACCACAGCGGAAGCTCCGAGCCTTTCTGCCAGTTTGGCCACTTTCACAGAAGAAACCATTGTAATCAGAGGCGTTTTCCATTCCCGGCAAATGCCGAAGACATCCTTGGAAAACCCGGCCCCGGCAATAATCACATCAACCTTCTGACGCAGGGCCTCATAGACAGCGTCCTTGAAGCTCCTGGCGGCAACCATGATATTCAGTGCCAGCAGCCCCTTGGTCATGGCCCTGGCTTCCCGCAGCTGGCGGCTCAAATCCTCCATGCTGAGGCCGGTGCCACCGATAACCCCGACACCGCCTTCTTCAGCAACGGCACAGGCAAGCTCCGAAGTGGAGACGCTGACCGCCATCCCACCCTGAATGATGGGCAGATCAACATCAAGATGACCAATTTTCAACTGTGGAAGTTTCATCGACACTACTCTTACGTACAGGTTAGAAAAATAATTCTACAGTATACCCTTAATAGAGCACCCATGTAAAGCAAAACATCCTAACATCCAGGATGTGGCCTGGCCCTGACTGAATTCATAGGGAACATGTCTGGGTGAGAAACAACAATAAACGGCCTTGCAGAACATTCACAAGAGGTTGAGCTGCCCGGGGACAGCGTTCCGGATACCGGCAACCTATCAGGAATTTCCCCAGCGCCGGCCGCATTGATGACTGACTCCCAGCAGATCCCCCACCCTGGCGATGGTCTGCTCAATCAGTTCATCAATGTTTTGAGGCTGGTGATAGAATGAAGGAATCGGGGGCAGAATAATACCCCCCATATCGGTAACCCGGAGCATCAGTTCCAGATGGCCCCGATGGAAAGGAGTCTCCCGAACCATAAGAATAAGCCGCCGCCGTTCTTTGAGCGTGACATCGGCGGCCCGGGTAAGCAGACTGTCCGCATAGGAATTGGCCACTGCCGACAGGGTTTTCATCGAGCAGGGGGCAATAACCATCCCATCCACCAGGGTTGAACCGCTGGCAATATCAGCCATCAGATCATCTTCGGCATGGCAGGTGCCCGCCAGTTCTTCCACCTGGGAGACGGTATAGTCGGTTTCAACGGGAATAATCCGGCGGGCGGTGGACGAAATGATGAGATCGCTGGTTTCGCCGGCGGCCGCCAGCATTGATAAAATCCGGATCCCATAGATCACCCCGGAAGCACCGCTCATGGCCACCACAATGCGTTTACCGCCCATCTGCATACCTCCTATGTCAGCCTGTCGCTTTCCAGCCGGGCAATAATCAGATCCGCCAGCCTCAGCCAATTTTTGCGAATCAAGGTTATCTCGTCACGAGTCAGATCATCCCAGTGCATACCGGCAACCACGGCCACCGTCCGGCCGCTGGCAGCGGCAAGCCTGCCGGCCATCGCCAGCGCCGGCTCATCCTCCCGATGGCCCGGCAATACCAGCACTCCGGCAAAAGGCTGGTCGCCGCTACCGGCAACCAAAGACACTCCCCCCACATGGGGGCGGCTGCCGCCCGTTACCGTAACCACAATATCACCACCTGAAATCACGACCGTTGCCTGGAGAGTAAATCGCTCATCCGGAAGCGTTATCTGAAACATCTCTTCCATGCTCAAAACCTTGTCGCAATCAAACCAAACATTCCGCCCCGGTCCCACACCACCGGCCTGCTGCGCCTATCGGCATCCAAGCCGGCTGTGGGCCTACGCTGTCTATACCCCACCTGTCCACCCCTGTCAATCAGCCGCACAGAGCATTCTACACCTCCTCCTGGGCACCAACAAATTTATTGACAAGAGAAAAATAGAGATAGTATATATACGCTCCTTTTTTCCCAGGTGGGCAGCACGAAGCGTTTTCAGGGTTGGAAATCATGCTTGATCTCAAATTTATCCGCAATAATATCGACGGCATTGAACAGATGCTGCGGGCCAGAAACGCCAACCTCGATCTGACCGAATTCCGTGCCATTGATGAGCGCCGGCGCACCTTGCTGGCCGAAACTGAAACCCTGAAAAATAAGCGGAATACCTGCTCCGACATCATTGCCCAACTAAAGAAAAACAAGGAGGATGCCGGTCACCAAATCGCCGAGATGCGGGAAGTATCCCGAGATATCAAGCAGTTGGACGCCCAGATCAGCGAACTGGACAACCAGCTTTATTCATTAATCTACCTGATTCCCAATATGCCCCATGAAAGTGTGCCGGCCGGCGGCGGTGAAGAGGACAATCCGGTGGTTCGCACCTGGGGCAGCAAGCCGGCCATCTCGTTCACCCCCAGGGCCCACTGGGAACTTGGCGAAAACCTGGGCATCCTTGACTTTGAACGGGGTGCTAAAATTACCGGTGCCCGGTTTACCCTCTACAAAGGGGCCGGCGCCCGCCTTGAACGGGCCCTGATCAATTTCATGCTTGATCTGCACACCGAAAAGCATGGTTATACCGAAGTCCTGCCCCCCTTCATGGTCAACAAAAATGCCATGACCGGCACCGGTCAGCTGCCCAAGTTCGCCGACGACCTGTTCAAAATTGAGGGACTTGACTATTACCTGATTCCAACGGCGGAAGTACCGGTAACCAATATCTATCAGAATGAGATTCTCGAAGCCCACGAGCTGCCGGCCTACTACACCGCCTACACCCCCTGTTTCCGCAAAGAAGCAGGCTCATACGGCAAGGATACCAGGGGCCTGATCCGCCAACACCAGTTCAACAAAGTGGAGCTGGTAAAATTCGCTGCCCCGGAAGATTCCTATGACGAACTGGAAAAGCTGCTGGCCAATGCGGAAACTATTCTCCAGCAATTGAACCTCCATTACCAGGTGGTCAACCTGTGCTGCGGAGATTTAGGCTTTTCAGCCAGCAAAACCTATGATATTGAGGTCTGGCTGCCGGGACAGGAAACCTATCGGGAAATCTCTTCATGCAGCAACTTTGAGGATTTCCAGGCCCGTCGGGCCAACATCCGTTACCGGCCGAAAGAGGGCGGCAAAACCCGTTATGTCCATACCTTGAACGGCTCCGGCCTGGCCGTGGGCCGTACCTTGGTGGCCATCCTGGAAAACTACCAGCAGGAGGATGGCAGCATAGTGGTCCCAGAAGTGCTGCGCCCCTACATGAACGGTCTGGAGGTTATCAGCTGACCGCCGGTGAAACCGGTAAGGAATTTTCGGAGGGATGGCCGAGTGGTTTAAGGCGGCGGTCTTGAAAACCGTTGAGTGAAAGCTCCGTGGGTTCGAATCCTACTCCCTCCGCCATTTATTGAGTTTTCACCCGGCAAGCGGGACAGTCCGGGTGATCACGGACAGCAAGGACAATCTACTACGGAGAGATGGCCGAGTCGGCTGAAGGCGCTCGCCTGCTAAGCGAGTGTGTGGGGAAACCTGCACCGAGGGTTCGAATCCCTCTCTCTCCGCCATTCCAGAAACTCGGGCGACATCATGGACCATGGTGTCGCCTTTCTGTTGCTGCCGCAAGCACCAACCCTAGACCAGCGGTTTAGCAATACCAAAAATCTTTTCTCGCTTCCCGGCCACCGATTACACCGGACTGCCGCTTACAGCAGTTCCATATTATCAGCCATTGGCTGCTGCCGGCAGAGTTCGAGCAGCCGCAGGGCATCATAGGGAGCGGCGCCTTCGGCATCATTGTTGAAATAGACATGCACCTGGCAGCCTTCCCGGCGCCATTGCCGAATCCGCTTTGCCCACCCGGCCAGCTCCGCCGGCCCATAGCTGGAAGCATAGGTTCTTGGATAGCCGTGCAGCCGCAGGTAGGCAAAATCAGTGGTCAGACAATCCCACAGGGGCCAGGCAGCAGCGTGGGACAGGCAGACGGCTACCCGGTGACTGGTCAGCAGGGAAGCCACCTCCTGATCAAACCATGACAGATGGCGGAACTCCATGACATGCCTTGTTTCAGTCCAGCGGGAAAGGTGCCGGACAAACTCCGCCAGCCGGTCAAGATTTTTTTCCTGATTGGCCGGCACCTGCCAAAGCATGGCCGCCAGCTTATCACCCAGACCGCCGACCCTCTCCTTGTGCCGCAAAAGCATGCTCGCCGGAGCCAGCAGTTTTTTATTGTGGGTAAGAGAACGGTTGCCCTTGACGGCAAACCTGAAATCCGGCGGCGTCTGCACCCGCCAGCGTTCAAAAACAGAGCGCTTCTGGAGGCCATAGAAGGTGGTATTCACCTCTATCCCGGTAAAGTTGCCGGCACAATAGGCCAGCCAGTCCTTCCTGGGAATTCCCGCATAAAAGCTATCCTTCCAGCCCGTGTAGCTCCAGCCGCTGGTACCGATGAAAACAGCTCCGCTCATTGGTCGCCTCCCTGCGGATATTCCCAGGAATACAACTCCCTTTTCAAACATCCATTACATTACAATACATATGGATATTACAATAAAATAATGTTATAGTCACGAACATTCTTTCCTGGAGGTGTTGCTTATGGATCGCACTGAGCGTTTCTACAAGATCGACCTGCTCCTCAAGGAAAAAACGTCTGTTCCCCTGTCACGGTTCATGGAAGAGCTGGAGGTCTCCCGCTCCACCGTCAAACGGGATCTCGAATATCTCCGCGACCGGCTCAACGCGCCGATTATCTGGGACCGCTCTATGAGTGGCTACCGGTACGGTATGCCGCAGGCAGGCATGCCCCAATATGTCCTACCCGGTCTCTGGTTCAACGAATCGGAACTCCACGCCCTGCTCAGCATGGAATCGCTGCTTACCAATCTGCAGCCCGGCCTGCTCGGCTCCCATCTGGACCCGCTGAAACAACGCCTGCGGAAACTGCTTGGCAGCGGTGGCCACCCGGCCGGCGAGGTGGCCAAACGTATCAAGGTTTCCCATCTTGCCGCCCGGCCGGTGCCGAAAAACCATTTCCCGGTCATCATGACCGCCCTCCTGGATCGCCGCCAGCTGCACATTCACCATTACAACCGCGGCACCGACCAGACGCTCAGCCGCACCATCTCCCCCCAGCGCCTGGTTTACTATCGCGATAACTGGTATCTGGATGCCTGGTGTCATCTGCGTGACGATCTGCGCTGTTTTGCCATGGATGTCATCAACAACATCACACCGCTGCCGGAGATTGCCAAGGAGATCCCGGAAGATACCCTCAACCAGGAATTCACCACCACCTACGGGATTTTTGCCGGCTGTCAAACCACCGACGCGGTTCTCCGCTTTTCCCCCGCCTGCGCCCGCTGGGTTGCCCGGGAGGAATGGCATCCTGATCAGCAGGGCTCCATCGACCAAGAGGGCTGCTACCTTCTCTGCCTTCCCTACTCCCACGACACTGAGTTGCTGATGGATATCTTGCGCTACGGCCCCGAGGTGGAAGTGCTGGAACCGGAAAGTTTACGGGAAAAAGTCAAAGAACGCCTGGAACTGACGTTGAAAAACTATAAAAAATGATTGACAGGGTCATCCTGTGAGCCAGTGGCCGTGCTATGCATGACGCTATGACCGGGAAAAAGGCTGAATGCAACAAGTTTGCATTCATTGGTTGTCCTGTTAGGAAGTATGTCATGCAAAACAGCAGGCAGGACCATAGCAGATGTTGAGAGTGATGGTAAAGACGGTGTGATCATGGCAGGATGCACGTTACAGGAAGATACGGTACAAAAAGCCATCGCCAAACTGCATCGCGCTTTCATCGACCGACCGGCGGCCGTCGGCGAGCCATACGAACATCTCGAAACCGCAACAAGGAATATCGCGAAATTTATCGGGGTAACGCAGGACATGGCTGTGTTAAGCGGCAGCATTGGCGAATCATTCCTGGACAACATCGATCTGCTTGCCGGCTTCTACCACGATTTCTGGCAGCGACCATTTCCAGCCGGCCTTGAGCGGGCGCAATTGCTGTTCTCCGCGATCATGGAACGGATGCTGAAAAACCTGCTGATAGCATTTGAGAGCATTGATTACGATAGCAACAGACCGATTACCATCGACCTCAAAGCCGATAATGAGTTCGCCCGGCTTGAAGAATGGATTGCCGGCCTGTCGGCCGCTTCGGCTGCCGTCGCCGACTCATGTAAAAACATGTTGCTGGCGGTTCAGCAGGAACCAACACAACAATCGTGCAGCTTGGTATCGTTGATGGTTGCATTCCTGTTTGGTTGGTGGTTTGGCAAAGATTGAGGAATATTGAATTATTGATAAGAATCTTGACAGTCAAAAGTTCTTTTTACAACGTACGTTAAACTAGCCAGTCAAGTTTTGGTAAACGCATAAAATAAAACATAAAACTA
>JAFGSY010000046.1 GCA_016934315.1 Candidatus Anaeroferrophillus wilburensis
CAGACATCCTGATCCATACCTGACACATAAACAGCAACCTCAGGGTACTGCCAAGAAAAAAGCGAAAGATTATTGACACAACCTTGCCCGCTTCCTTGGTGGTGAAAAAGGGGTCAAAAAGATTCTGCATGGTTTGTTCATCCATTCCTTCTCCGGAGTCTGTTACCTGCAACAGGACATAGTCACCACAGAATGGTTCGCCGCAGGCGGCACAGTACGCATGGGCAACGTGATAATTCTTTACCTCGATATGAATTTCACCGCCATTGGGCATGGCGTCGGCGGCATTTAAGCATAGGTTCAGGAGTATCTGATTCATTTGATTCCCGTCACCTCTGACCGTTTTTACTTCATCGGCAAGCTCCGCATGAAGACTGACCATTCTGGGAATGACTCTTTCAACCATAGTTACCGCTTGCTTAACCTCTTGGCTGAGGTTAAGTGTTGCCATTTTTGGTTCCGTCTGCCGGCTGAAGGTGAGCAACTGCTTCACCAGCTTCCGTACCCGGTCGGCAGCCACCAGAACCTGCTTGTGTTCTCTGAGACTCGGCTTGCCATGTTCAGCTTTCTGTTGGCCCAGCTCAGAAAAGCCGATAATAGC
This sequence comes from Candidatus Anaeroferrophillus wilburensis, assembly GCA_016934315.1. Classification (NCBI taxonomy): domain Bacteria; class Deltaproteobacteria; order Candidatus Anaeroferrophillales; family Candidatus Anaeroferrophillacea; genus Candidatus Anaeroferrophillus; species Candidatus Anaeroferrophillus wilburensis. Next base: position 602 of record JAFGSY010000046.1, read on the forward strand.
GGTGAGAATATTATTGAAATCATGGGCAATGCCGCCTGCCAGCGTACCTACCACCTCCATTTTCTCGGCTTGGTGCAGCCTTTTTTTCAGCCGTTTGGCATCGGTCAGATCCGTTATGTTCACCACTATTTCGCTTACCTGCTCGGAGGCAGAATCCTTGATGGTTGCCGCGCTGACCAGCACTTCCAGCAGATTTCCCTGTTTGGTGTATCGCCTGGTTTCAAAACCGAGCGACTGACCGTGGTTGAGCAAATCTTCAATCTTGGCTTTGGTTATCTGCTGCTGATCATCAGGGACGAAGGGGATCGTTCGTCCTTTGAGCTCGTAGAGCTGCCACCCGAAAACCCTGCTGAAAGCAGGATTCAGATAGGTCGGGATGCCCTCATGATCATAGACGACCATGGGATCAGGGTTGGCCTCCAGAATGGCCCGCAGACGGCGTTCACTCTGTTTGAGTGCCAGTTCAGCCTGTTTCTGTTCACTGATATCGGTGGCCGTCACAATTGCCAATCGATCACCTTTGTCATCACTGGGCAGCGGCACATACCTGAACCGGCAGTCGAAAATCGTACCGTCCTTCCGTTGCCAGCTGTTTTCAATGGGGCTGCCCATGCCTGATTGGGTGGTCTGCTGTATCGAACGGCCGGCGGCGCGCAGCTGTTGCTTGTCGGGGTAGAGGACCGCCACATTTTTGCCTTCCAACTCCCCCTCTCCATAGCCCAGCATGCGGGCCATTGCCCGGTTATGCCATCCAAGTTCCCGCTGGTTGCGGATCAGGTCGATTCCGACTGGCGATGCACCCAGGATGGTGCGCAGCAGGTTTTCGGAGCTGGATAGAGCAGCGGTTCGCACGCCAACCAGATGGCGGAGCCGGATATTCCAGACCCAAAAACCAAACAGTATCAGCAAAAACAGGGCTGCAACCGCCACAATATGGGGCAGGTAGCGTCGCCACTGCATGCTCTGAGCAGCATGCAGTCCCAACCATTTTTGCGTGATGTTGTTGAGGATGCCCTGTTCCTTGGCGTGGGCGATTCCCTTGTTGAGGATGCCCAACAGTATCAGGTTGCCATCCTTGATACCCATGCAGTTTTGCCCGACATACAGGGGTTCTCCCACCTTTTTGATTCTTTCGGTAAGCTGATTGGTATAGATATGATACCAGACAATCTGCTCATCACCGACGAGGGCATCCGCCTGGCCGGCAGTCACCAAGTGGGTGGCTTCAGCGAAATTCTTGGTGTATATATAGCGGCATTCAATACCTTGATGTTCGAGAAATTCCTGGGCATAATCCCCGGCCTGCATGGCGATGGTCTTACCCTGTAGGTGCTCTAGAGAGCGAATATCCGTTCGTTCGGCAACCACGAAGATGGAGGCCGGGATTTCAAACATGACCGTGGTAAAATCGAAAATGCGGTCTCGCTGTTCGCTGTAGAAAAAGCTGGTGAGGACATCAGCATTGCCAGAGAGAATATTCTCCTGGGCCGTTTTGAAGTCAGCATCCAGAAATCTGGCCTTGAAGCCGAATTCAGCGGCCATCCAGTGCACCAGTTCAATGCACATGCCGGTTATCTTGCCGCCTTCAGCGATAAATTCAAAAGGCGGGTAGGTGGATTGGCTGATGAAAGTAATGGTTCCTGCATCATTCAGATAGTGCCGTTCGGCTGGGGTCAGCTCAATGGCAACAGCTTTACTGCCATAACCAAGCAGAATGCCGGCAGTCAGTAACGTCAGCAGATAGTTTCTGATGGCATGGTTGGCGAAGATCCTTCTCATTGTAGCTCCTGAGGAGTAGCTGTTCTTGCCTTGGATTGAAGGGTTCACACCCTCATTAGTATTTGGTGTCAGACATATAAACTCGCGTTGCGGTGGCATCGGTACTAACTCATAGTTGGACCACAAACTTAGGGTGAATGTCCCCCTCTTGTTACCTTTCGCTGTTACGGGTGCATACTTTAGCCTAAAATGGATACAATCATGCCTGAAACTCTGATTTTATAGGATAAAACAAGGAACATGGCCGCCGCTGCGATGGTTTTTTTGGGGGGAGCTGCTAGGACAGTAAAAAAAATGCTTGTTCAGTATCCTGGTATGTGCCGTAGCTGGTGACAGGTAATGCCGAATATGGTGTTTCTTTTCAAGTATTTAACGATTTATCCGAGATTTGTTAAAAGCGAATCAATGAGGGTGGGGCCCATGGTTCATGTCCACCTGACGTTGGCTGATGAACGAGGGCGGGGGGCCTATGCTATCTGATTGAAGGGACGGTCATCTTTGCCGCTGAGGTTCTGGATGGCGCTTCTTTGCAGGGTTGTCTGGATCGGGGCCGATTTGCCCCTATGGGGGAGGGCTATGACAGTGTGATTAGTTCCGGTGGTGGGGAAACGGCATAATCAAGAGGTGGGTTGCTGCAGCAACCCACCTCTTGATTATGCCGGCATGTAGTTTGCCGATTAGTTTGTTACTGAATGTTTACAGTGATGCCGTTGGGTGGCTGTGGTGCTGAAGTGTCAATGCGAACATTCGCTTCGTTGGAATAGCCGCTTTCGTTGCCGCTGCTGTCCACTGCTGAGACCACATAGTAGAACGTGCTTTCGATTTCTCCATTGACCGTGTCAATATACGAGGGGTTGGTGATCAGCGATGGGTTCAGCTTGGTGAATCCACTGCCGCTGCTCGTGCTGCGATAGATATTGTAGCCTGCCAGGTCGCTTTCGCTATTGGCTGTCCAGTTGGCGGTGACGGTCAGTGCATGGGCGCTGAATGCCATCCCCACAACAAGTAAGATCGTTGCAATGATGATAGTTTTTCTCATGATGTTTTCCTCCTGGTGAGCTTGATTAATTTTTTTTGTTTTTGATCCATCAGCTGTGTTTTCATGCCCTTTGTCAGTAAACTTTGCATAGAGCGTGCCAACCATGAAACTTTTGCTAGAAATAATGCTTTAGCTATTTAATGGTTTTTGTAACTATATAATAATATTATTTTTTCTCATATGTATGAAATAGGTGTAAAAATAGGTTGGCAGCCGGTTTCTGCTGCTATTGCTGGTTTCTATCAGCCGGCTGGCAGTGGGTGCCGGCCACTGTTGGCTCTTTTGCTCCGGGCATCCTGTTTGCCCTCGTTTTGTCAGTGGCGACGATGAAACATTTGCAGTTTTGATTACAAAAAAGTGATTTTCTGATACCGGTTTGGCTATCAGAAATACTGTCTTTGCCAAGGGCAATTTTTTATTGACATTCCTGTGGTAATCCTATAAAAGAGGCGCTCGGTAATTGGTTAGCGATTACCATTTATTCCACTGTCTGTTGTACCGTGCGTCCCCATCGTCTAGCCTGGCCCAGGACACCGGCCTTTCACGCCGGCGACAGGGGTTCAAATCCCCTTGGGGACGCCATTTTTTCCTCCCTTTATTTCCATCTCCGTCTGGCCTTCACCTTTTCATTACCGATTGACGTGCCCGTGCTGCAGAGTTTTCTGGCCGCCTCCCTATTTTCATGTTAAGGATGTGGAAATTCTGCCGAAAAGTTCTCAACATGTAGATAAAAGAGGCCGGTTGGAAACATCTCGGCCGCTTGCAGGGGGTGTGGTCAATGAAGATTCTGGTTACTGGTGCTGCCGGATTTATTGGTTTTCATTACAGTAAACGGTTATTGGATGCCGGCTACCGGGTTGTTGGTCTGGACAACCTCAATCCCTACTATGATGTGCAGCTGAAGCACGACCGGCTGGCCATTCTGCAGGGGTATGATGCTTTTACGTTCGTCAATCTTGATCTGGCCGATCAGGATGGCATGGCAGCATTGTTTGCCGAGCAAAATTTTTCCCATGTGGTGAACCTGGCGGCCCAAGCGGGGGTCCGCTACAGTCTGGAAAATCCCCGTTCCTATGTTGACAGCAATCTGGTGGGCTTTCTCAATATTCTTGAAGGTTGCCGTCACCACCATATCAGGCATCTTATCTATGCCTCCTCCAGTTCCGTCTATGGGCTCAATACCCTGATGCCCTTCTCCGTTCATCATAATGTCGATCATCCCGTCAGCCTCTATGCCGCCAGCAAGAAGGCCAACGAGCTGATGGCCCATACTTATAGCCATCTCTACGGGTTGTCGACCACCGGCCTGCGCTTTTTCACCGTTTATGGTCCCTGGGGGCGACCGGACATGGCATTGTTCCTTTTTACCCGGGCTATTCTGGCCGACGAGCCGATCAAGGTATTTAATCATGGCAGGATGCGGCGTGATTTTACCTATGTTGATGATATTGTCGAGGGAATGTTCCGGTTGCTGGACCACCTGCCGGCGCCCAATCCTGAATGGGATGGGAGACAGCCTGATGCCGGCAGCAGCCCGGCGCCGTATCGGTTGTATAATATTGGCAATAATAATCCCGTTGAGTTGATGACCTTTATTGAAACCATTGAATCCGCCCTGGGAAAAACGGCTGAAAAGCAGCTGCTGCCCCTGCAGCCCGGCGATGTGCCGGCCACCTATGCTGATGTCGATGATCTCCAGCAGGCAGTGGGTTTTCGCCCGAGCACGCCGCTGACGGAGGGGGTGGAAAAATTTATTGTCTGGTATCGCAGCTATTATCATTAATTATCAGTCAGTCAGGAATATTGCTACGTTGAAGACGAATCGGAGGAGGTGTGTCGATGAGTGATTTTGGTGAACAGTTGGTCTCTGTCTGTCCGGCGGGGGAGGCTTTCCCTTTGCCGGGAGATGATGCCTATGCCGGCGAGTTGCGGCGATTGCAGGATCTGGTGGCTCATCATCGCCAGTTGGGGCGTGAGATTGTCGTGGTCATGGGGGTTGGTTTTGTCGGTGCAGTGATGGCCGGCGTGGTGGCTGATTCGGTTGACAAAAAAACCGGAGAGCCAAACAAGTTTGTCATCGGCATGCAACGGCCGTCCACGAGATCCTACTGGAAAATTTCCTATCTCAACCGCGGGGTGGCGCCGGTTGAGGCTGAAGATCCCGAGGTGGTGCCCCTGATCAGCCGCTGTGTGCTGGAAAAAAAGACGCTTACTGCCACCTTCACCTATGATGCCTTATCCCTGGCCGATGTGGTGGTGGTGGATGTCCAGTGCGATTACCTGAAGGAGTGTCTCGGCGACGTCCGTCAGGGTCGGGCTGATATCGCCGCCCTGGAAGCCAGTCTGAAGATTATCGGCGAGAAAATTACCCCTGAATGTCTGGTGCTCATTGAAACCACCGTGCCGCCGGGGACCACCGAATACGTTGCCTATCCAATTATCAAGAAGGCCTTTGAACAGCGGGGGATCAGTGATGAGCCGCTGCTGTCCCATTCCTATGAGCGGGTGATGCCGGGGCGTGATTACGTTGCCTCGATCCGGGATTTCTGGCGGGTCTGCAGCGGCATCAATGAAACGGCCCGCCAGCGGGTAACCGCTTTTCTTTCGGAGGTCCTCAACGTCGAGAAATTTCCCCTCACCGTCCTCGACCGGCCGTTGGAAAGCGAAACCTGCAAGATAGTCGAAAACTCCTACCGGGCGACAATCCTGGCTTTCCTTCATGAATGGAGCACCTTTTCTGAATTGAACGGCGTTGATCTGGCCAAAGTCATTGAGGCGATCAAGGTGCGCCCCACCCATTCCAACATGATTTTTCCGGGTCCGGGGATTGGCGGCTACTGTCTGCCGAAGGATGGCGGTCTGGGGGTCTGGTCTTACCATACCCTGATGGGTTTTGAAGATGATATCTTCAAAATTACGCCCGAGGCGATCAATATCAATGATACCCGGGCGCTGCGGGCCGCCCAGTTGACCCGAGATGCGTTGCGCAATATGGGCAAAATTGTTGCGGCCTCCAAGATCATTGTGCTTGGTGCTTCCTATCGGGAGGATGTGGGGGATACCCGCTACAGCGGTTCGGAGATTCTGGTGCGCAAACTGGCTGAGATGGGTGCCGAAGTGGCAGTCCATGATCCTTACGTCAAGCATTGGTGGGAGTTGGAAAAACAGGAAAGTTATCCAGCTCCGGGACTTTCCATGAGTCGTTTTTTCCGCAACCAGGATCAGTTGAACGACCTGCGGGTGGAAAAAGAGCTGGCAGCCGCCCTGCAAGGTGCCGATGCGGTGATTTTTGCTGTCCGGCACGGGGAGTACCTGCAGCTGAATCCGGAGACGGTGGTGAAACTTGCCGGTCGGCCGGTGGCGGTTATTGACTGCTTTACCATGCTTGATGATCCGAGTATCAGACGTTATTTTGAACTGGGTTGCGAGGTGAAAGGCCTGGGCCGCGGCCATGTGAAGCGGATCAAGGATGAGGTCCGAAAAAAAGGATAGCTTGGCACGTTGCATGATCCGGGCATAAAAAAACAAGGGCTGTTTTCACAGCCCTTGTTTTTTTGCTCTTTACCAACCGACATCTGCCGCCGGTCGCAAAGCATTTATTTGCCGGTAAATTGTGCCGGGCGCTTATCGATGAAGGCGTTGAGTCCTTCAGTGGCATCATTGCTGGCAAATGCCTCTTTGAAGGCATCACATTCAATGCGTAAGCCGTCTTTCATCTCCCGGTTGAAGCCCTGGTAGATGGCTTTCTTGGCGCAGCCGATGCCGATGACTGCCTTGGCGGCCAGTTCTTTGGCAAAAGCCATGGTCGTTGCCAGCAGTTCATCGCCGGGCAGGAGCATCTCCACCAGGCCCAGCTGGAGGGCTTCATCGGGACTGATCTGTTTGGCATTGGCAATGTAGAAGAGCGCTTTTTTCGGGCCTAGCAGGCGGGAAAGCCGCTGGGTACCTCCGGCGCCCGGGAGAATTCCCAGAGTGGTTTCCGGCAGACCGATGGCCGGGGTCCGCTCCTTGTCCTTAATGGTTACGGTTTTGGCCATGAAACGGAAATCGCAGGCGAGGGCCAGTTCCAAACCGCCGCCCAGAGCATAGCCGCCGACGGCGGCGATGGAAATTTTTGGCATATCCTCAAGCTGCTGGTTAACCTCCTGGAGTCGGGCGGCGATGTCCCATGCCTGGTCGGGGTTCATTTCAGCAAACATCTTGATGTCAGCACCGGCGACGAAAAAACCGGGAATTTTGCTGGCAATGACCAGGACTTTTGCCGCGTCATTGCCGGCCAGTTCGGTGAAAGCTTTTGACAGTTCTTCCACCAGGTCACGATTGAGTGAGTTTGCCGGTGGCCGGTTCAGCCAGATGGTGCCAACCCCATCGGCAACCTCAAGTGTCAAGAATTCATAGCTCATGGTTTCCTCCTTTATCATTGTGTTTTAAAATTTCAGCAAGATGAAAATGTCGTTATTGCCGGACGGGAACTCTTTTTTATCTTGCTTGAAGCTAGTACCATAGATTATGATGTCTGGCAAGTGGGTTAAGGGGAGCCCGTTTTGGATTTTTCCTCTGGTTGGGGAGTAAAGAGGTATTTTATTTCAACAGTCATGGGGTCATTAGTGTGGTGAAACAATGATCATGAACGTCGGGGAAAAGCGTGGTCAGCAAGGATAAGGAATCAGTGCGCGCGATTAGTCCTGCTTTTGTTGATACGCACCTCCATTTGAGCCTCGGGGGAGATGCCCGTGAGAATGCCAGGCGGCACTATGCTGCCGGCATCGGCCTGGTCAGGGATGCCGGTGACCGGGATGGCTGTCTCCACGGAGATGATTTTTCTCCCTTGACGGTGGTGCGTACCGGGCCGGCGCTCTTCAAGGCCGGCTGTTATGGTTCTTTCATCGGTGACTGCAGCAGTATGAGTCTCAGTGAAAAAATTGTCCGGACGCCTGGTAGGTTTGTCAAAGTTCTGTTGACCGGTCTGGTTTCCTTTGATGACTACGGGGCGGTGGGTAAAACCCAGTGGACGGCGGATGAACTGCGGGAAATTGTCCAAACAGCCAGCCGCTGGGGCAAGAAGGTCATGGTCCATGTCAATTCGGATGCCGCTTGCCGGCAAGCGGTCCAGGCCGGCGTGCACAGCCTGGAGCATGGCTATTTTATCGGTAAAGAGACCCTGATGATGATGGCTGATCAGGGGATCTACTGGACGCCGACGATCGCCGCCATGGCCAACCAGCTGCAGGATCCTGCTGGACGTTTTACGGCCCACCAGCGGCAGATTATTGAAAAAAACTACCGCCGGCAGCTGGAGATGATCGGCGTTGCCCATGAAGTGGGTACGCCGTTGACCATCGGTACCGATTCCGGTTCCTACAATATGACTCATGGTGAGGCTTTTTTCCAGGAGCTGGAGTTGTATCGTCGGGCGGGAATTGCCCAGGAGGACCTGCTGCGGATCGCAACGGTGGCTGGTTGGGAGATGCTGGATGTGGCCGTCAACCGCTGGCTGGAGATCGATCTGGAGCTTTTCCCATCGGCTGCCTGCGTCCTGCCTGTGGCAGGTGACGCCATTGATGCTGCCGTGCCATAAAATTATTTGACACAATGACTGGTTCATTGTAGTTGTCTATGTTTTTATTAAGATCTTGACAGTCTAAAGTTTTTAGAGGGTTAAGCCGCTATTTTCACTAAATCAGGCTTGATTTTACTGCGTTTGTTACGAATTATTC
>JAFGSY010000047.1 GCA_016934315.1 Candidatus Anaeroferrophillus wilburensis
AATAATTCGTAACAAACGCAGTAAAATCAAGCCTGATTTAGTGAAAATAGCGGCTTAACCCTCTAAAAACTTTAGACTGTCAAGTTTAAGCAACATGTTGCACCTCATGTGTTATATCTTTTGTTACTACTATATTGTTTGATAACAAGTAGATATATGATTTGCATGGTAATAAATGTCAACGAAAATGTTAGCTTCTGTGTTAGGAGTCCAAGTTTTGGTGTCATATGATCTGTAGACCAGGAGTTTCAGTCCTCCCTGGCGCGCCAATCTTGTGGAGGAGTTGAGGCGTTCAAGATGGAGGCTCCTTTTTTTGTTCGGGGGGACCGGTGCTAAAAACCATATCGCAAAAAGGTGATTTTGCGGCTTTCTGCTTGGGAGCAACCCATTCGGGAACCGGCAAGACGACCATCACCCTGGCTCTCCTGCGGGCGCTCAAACGCCGTGGTCTCTCCCTCCAGCCATGCAAATGCGGCCCCGACTATATCGATCCCTCCTTTCATGCCCGGGCTGCCGGGTGTCCATCGATCAACCTCGATACCTGGATGATGACCCCGCAGGGGGTGCAGCGATCCTTTGCCCGGGCCTGCCGTTTTGCCGACGTTGCCGTTGTTGAAGGGGTTATGGGGTTGTTTGATGGTTTTTCACCTACGTCCCTGGAAGGCAGTAGTGCCGACTGTGCCCGGCTCCTCGGATTGCCGGTCATCCTGGTGGTTGACGCCGGCGGTATGGCGGGTAGCATTGCGCCCCTGGTCAAGGGATTTTGTGAATTCAATGGCGAGATTTCCATTGCCGGAGTCATTGCCAACAACGTCGGCAGCGATTCCCATGGGCAGCTGCTGCAGGAGGCCCTGGCGGGCGCCGACCTGCCACCGCTGTTGGGTGCTTTGCCGAACAAAGAGGAATGGCAGCTTGAGGAACGCCATCTTGGTCTGGTGCCTTTTCTGGAAAATCGAAAGGCGAATGGGTGGTTTGAGCGGCTTGCTGACGGGGCTGAACGCCATATCGACATTGACCGTTTGTTGGCAATCGTCCGGATGCCGAAACCTGCGGCATCCGTAGTGCGGACGGTGCAAAAGGCAGCTGTACGCCTGGCTCTGGCCCGTGATCGGGCATTTCATTTTTACTATCCTGACAATCTCTATCTGCTGCGCCAGGCCGGGTTTGAAATTGTCGAATTTTCCCCGCTCACAGACCGGGAACTGCCGGTCGGGACTCAGCTGGTGATGCTAGGTGGCGGCTTTCCGGAAGTGTTTGCCGCTGAGTTGGCCGGCAACGAAAGCATGCGCTCGGCCATCAAAGCATTTGCCGGCCATGGTGGGATGATCTATGCCGAATGCGGCGGTTTCATGTACTTGGGGGAGAGCCTGGAAAACGCAGTGGGCGATAGATTTCCCATGTGTGGCGTGGTGCCGGGGCGTTCGCACATGACCCCGAAACTTTGTTCTCTGGGCTACCGGGAAGTGGCAACCGTGAGCAAAACCCCTTTCGGTCCCCCGGGGACTACCTTGCGTGGCCATGAGTTCCACTGGTCAGAGATGGAACTGAGCCAGCCACGACAACCCCTCTACCTTCAGGTTGACCGCACCAGCACCGGTAAACAGTGCGGCATCCATGACCAAAACGTTATGGCCAGCTATATTCATCTGCACTTTGGTGCCACTCCTGGGGTTATCGATGCATGGTCCAGGAGCTTTTCAGCCTGAGACGGATCTTTCGGCTGCCATCAATGCCCCTTCCAGGTAACCGCCCTGCTGGTCCGCAGTTTCCGTGCCCGCGAAGCGGATCGTTTCCCCCCAGAAAGCTGTTTTCCCCGCTGGTGGCCGATATTCCGGGTGTTCGCGCATTGGCTGCTGATCGAAGCGGGTTGCCGTGTAAGGCTCACAGGCCCAGTCCTGATAGAAGCAGCTCAGCGGCTCATGGGCCTGTTTGCCAAACAGCTCATCCAACTGGGCTATAATAGCCTGCTGCAAGATTTCCTTATTGCCCCTCCCGGCGGCCGGAATGCCGACAAAACCCACCAGTGCATAAGGTCCTTCATTGCCGTTGGAGCCATCATGAATTTCCACCATCGGTCCCCGTTGACTGAATGCCTGACCGGAGAGGTTGTTTTTTCGCCAGAACGGTTCATCATAGACGGCACAGAATTTTGCTTCGCCTGCCATCCACGTTCCCATCTTCAGCATTGCCTGGCCTAGATGCGGGGCAAGGTCTGGGGTGAACAGGATGCTGGCAGCTGCCAGTCGAGGCGGCAGGGCCATAATCACCTGTTTTACCTTATAAGTTACAAGAGGTTTTTGTTCCAGTATCCCGATGCCGACGAGGGCGCCGTTGTCGGTTTTAGTGATGGTGCAGACCGGCTGGTTGAGCCTGACGGCGGTCGGCGGAATCTCTGCGGCCAATCCTGTGACCAAGGCTTGCATGCCCCCTTTGAGACGCCAGGATTGGGGTTCCATGGTATAGCCGCTCATCGTACGGACGCTGCCGTTAGCCAGTTGATGACGGCCGAAACCATCTTCATACTGCCGGTAAGCATCCAAGCCCAGCTTTTTTATCAGGGCTACCATCCGTGGTTGAATAGCCGGCCAAAACCAGGAAGGACCGAGATCGGTGAAAAGTTGTTTGTAGTTGGGGCTGAAGATACGCCCCCCAAGGCGGTTCCTGGCTTCGACAAGGCGGAAAGGCCTGCCTTGTTTTGCCAGCAGAGAGGCGGCATGCAAACCACTGATCCCGCCGCCAATAATTATGGTGTCAATCGATTTACTGTTCATTTCATATCTGCTCCGTGGTGCTTGTGCTTCAACAGCTGTTCGTTTTGAGGCCCGCCGGTCGGTGGTTTATCGTTCTCCCATCAGGGGATTTTCCGACCGAGTTTTTGCATCGGCAGCTTGACCGCTGACCAGCGTATATAGCATATATCGGATACAATATACAATAAAGTTCAGGCAGGTTGTGTCGTGGGAAAGGGTTGGGCTTTTTCTCGGGGCTATGATATGTCCACAAGAGAAGGGTGAATCGGCAAGCTGTTTGATGGGAGATAATAAACCGTAAAGTTTCATTCCCTGCGAAGCGAGGAGTTTTATATCAGTTTTTTCATGGTAAGGTGGAGCTGTTTTGGTAAACGCTGGTAAGGAGGAGCGTATGGAACTGGAAACGGTAGTGTATGATCTCGATGGACAGGTGGGGGTTATTCGCCTCAATCGACCGGAGCGGATGAACGCGGTCATTGAACAGATGTATCTTGACTTGCAGACGGTGCTGGCTGCCGCTCGCGATGATGACCAGGTCCGGGCACTGATTCTTACCGGCTCCACCTGGCGGCGGCCTGATGGCGACAAGGAGGCTTTTTGCGCCGGGGCTGATCTGAAAAAGCATTCCGCCGGTGAACGGTCCCCTTGGCAGAAACGGCAGTATATCTTTCTGGCCCATGAAACCACCCGCCAGCTCTATGAGTTCTCCAAGCCGGTGATTGTGGCGGTTAACGGCCCGGCTCGGGGAGCCGGCAGCGAAATGGCCCTCAACGGTGATTTTCTCCTGATGGCTGATTCGGCCACCATCGGGTTTCCGGAAACCGGCCTGGCCACCTTTGTGGGCGGCGGGGTGACCTCCCATCTGGTGCGGCTGGTGGGAATGATGAAGGCCAAAGAGCTGGTTTATACCGGCACCGTTCTCGATGGCCCGGCCGCAGCTGCTCTTGGTATTGCCCTCAGGTCGGTCCCCCAGGAGGAGCTGTTGCCGGAGGCCCTCAATCTTGCCCGGTCGGTGGCTGCCAAAGCGCCCATCTCCATCTCTTTTGCCAAAAAGCTTCTCCAAAAAGCTCCCCACTGGGATCTGGAAACGGTCTTGTTGGCCGAGGCGGAGGCCATCCTGGCCTGCATGAATACCGAAGACTGGCATGAAGGGGTGCGGTCATTCGCCGAAAAACGCCAACCACATTATGAAGGGAGATGAATCATGGGACTTGAACAGGTGCTGAATGCCCGTTCGGTGGCCATTGTCGGTGCTTCCAATAATGAAACCAAACGGGGATACCAAGCGATCAGAATCCTGCTCGATGAAAAGTATGAAGGTGTCATCTATGCGGTTAACCCCCGGGAAGAAAGTGTCCTGGGGTTGTCCTGCTACCGCAATGTTTCCGATATCGAAGAGCCGGTGGAGCTTGCCCTGATTACCACTCCCGCGGCAACCATCCCGGCGATTCTTGAGGACTGTGGTAAAAAAGGGGTGGCCGGGGCGGTGATTATCGCCGGCGGGTTTGGCGAACTGGGAGCTGAAGGGAGAAAGCTGGAAAAAGAGGTGGTGGCCACCGCCCAGCGCTACCAGATTCGCCTTATTGGTCCCAACACCTCAGGGATGATGAACCTGAAAAGGCGCCTGAATGTGGTCGGCCTGCGCAATGTTCCCAAAGGCAATATCGCCCTGCTTTCCCAGAGCGGCAACATGGCCCTGACCCTGATTACCGAGGCGGCGATCAAAACCCAGATGGGCTTTTCCTATTATGTGGGGGTAGGCAACGAGGCGGATATCCGCTTTCACGAGTATCTGCAGTTTTTTACCGATGATCCCGATACCAGAGCCATTCTCATGTATGTGGAGGGCATGCGAAATGGCCGGGCTTTTCTCCAGCAGGCCTACCAGACGACCCGCAGCAAACCCATTGTCCTGCTGAAAAGTGGCCGTTCGGCGGCCGGCAAACAGTCGGCCGGTTCCCATACCGGCGCCTTGGCCGGCATGTCCGAGGTTGCCAGAACCGCCTTCAAGCGGGCCGGCATTATTGTCATCGAAAATTCCGATGAACTGCTGCCGGCGGCCGAAAGCCTGGCAAATCTGCCGCCGATCAAAAACAACAATGTGATCATCCTCGCTGATGGCGGCGGTCACGCCACCATCGCCGCCGATGAGTTGACCGATCTCGGGGTCAACCTGCCGGTCTTGAGTGAAAAGACCCAGGAACGCCTGCGGGCAATCCTGCCGCCGGCGGCTTCGGTCCGCAACCCCATCGACGTGGCCGGCGGCGCTGATGCCAATCCCAACATCTTTGCCGACTGTGCGGAAATCATTCTCCATGATCACCATGTGGGGGGGCTGTTGATGGTCGGCCTGTTCGGTGGCTACAGCATTCGTTTTGCCGCCAGCCTTGCTTTTGTTGAAGAGGATGCCGCCCATCGGTTGGGCAAGCTGGTCAAGGAAACTGGCAAACCGATTGTCATGCACAGCCTCTACAATTTTGCCAAACCCCACGCGCTGGATCTGCTGCGTTACTACAAGGTGCCGGTCCATGATTCACTGGAAATTGCCTGCAAGTCTGTCGGGGTGCTGGCGGAATACGGGGGCTATCTTGGGGGTTACAAGGCGAAAGCTAAATTTACCTTTACCGAAGGGAAAAAATCCAAGGTCCGGGGCCGGGAGATTTTTCAGCAGGCGCGCCAGGAAGGGCGAACGGCGCTGCTGGAACATGAGGCCAAGGAGCTGCTGAGCCTGCATGGCCTGGTGGTCTGTCTTGACTGCCTGGCCAATTCAGCCGAGCAGGCGGTCCAGATGGCCGCCGGCATTGAGGGGGAAGTGGTGATGAAGATTGTTTCCCCGGACATTCTCCATAAAAGCGATGCCGGCGGGGTGAAACTCCATCTATCGACTCCTGACGAGGTGCGCCAAGCGTATAATGAGATTATCGCCAGCGCGGAGAAATTTGATCCCCGGGCGCTCATCAAAGGGGTGCTGGTGGCGCCCATGATTGAGGAAGGCCTGGAGGTGATTGTCGGCACTAAAATCGATGATCAGTTCGGTCCCATCATCATGTTTGGCATCGGCGGTATTATGGTGGAGGTTTTAAAGGATGTGGCGTTTCGGGTACTGCCCATTTCCGCCCGTTCGGCCCGGCGGATGGTTGATGATATCAAGTCGGCCACTCTGCTCAATGGTTTCCGGGGCAAACCACCGGTGGACAAGAAAGCTCTCCAGCACCTGCTGCTGGAGGTTTCTGAAATAATCGGCTCTTATCCTGACATCCAGGAGATGGATCTCAATCCGGTGATTGTCCATGAGCACGGGCTCAATGTGGTCGATGCCCGGATTATCCTGACCCCGCCTGAAGCCCGTCGCTGGTAGAGGGTTTGGGATCCTGATTATGAAATTTCCAGTGCAGGTACTTTTCTTTGATCTTGACGGGACGCTGGCCGATACGCTGCCCGACATTGCCAGGGCGGTCAATGTGGTGCGGCGGGAGAACGGCAGGAAAACGCTGTCCGATGAGCAGGTGCGGCCCCTGATTGGCGATGGCGCCCGGCTGCTTATGGAGCGGGCCATGGGTGCGGCCGATGATCGGTGGTTTCAGCGGTTCCTTGATGTCTACCGTCTTCAGCCGGCAGCAGGTTCGAGGGTCTATCCGGGGATCTTTGAGGTGCTGTTGCGCTATGAGCATAAACTGCTTGCCTGTGTTACCAACAAACCGAAAGACCTGGCCCTGCAGGTTTTGGCCGACCTCGACATCCTTTCCTTTTTTCAGGAGGTGATCGGACCTGAAGATGTCCTGAGGAAAAAGCCAGCTCCTGATGGGTTGCAGCTGGTTCTCAAACGCTTTGGGGTTGCCGGTCGGCAGGCAGTGATGATTGGCGACCACCATACGGATCTGCGGGCTGCCGCTGCCGCCGGCGTCGCTTCCTGTTTCTGCCGTTATGGCTATGGTCATGATGATGGTCTGCCGGCTGATGCGAGCATCAGCCGGCCCGAAGAGATTATCCATCATTTTTATTGAACGATCTTTTGCGCTTTTGCCGGCAGACAGAAAACAGCCAGTTCGTGGTTATAGGGAATTTCCTCCAATGGTTGAAATGATAGTTGTCGCGGCCCTCGGCTTGGTTGTCGGTATCCTCTCATCGGTCTTCGGCCTTGGAGGTGGCATCATTATGGTCCCGGGGCTGACGATGGTCAGCAAGCTTTCCCACCTGCAGGCAATGGCCACCAGCATGGGAGCCATTGCCATGCTGACGCTTTGGAATACCTGCATGTATTCCCGCAAAGGGCTGGTGAACTGGTCGGTGGTTTTCTGGCTGGCCTGCGGATCGTCACTCTTTGCTTTTACGGCTGCCCGGCTCGCTCCGCTGTTGCCGGAAGCGCTGCTGATTGGTATAATGATGGTGTTTCTGCTCTATCTCGCCTATCGGACCTTTAGGCTGGGAACCATAAAAGCGCGGGAAAAAGGGCGAAAATCGCCGCTCCGTTCCTTTGGCATTGGGGCCACCAGTGGAACGGTGGCCGGTTTTACCGGTATCGGCGGTGGCGGCATAACAACACCGCTGATGCTGGTCAGCGGTTTGGTGGTCAACGAAACGGCAGCCCCCACTTCAAATGCCATCATGATTTTTACCGCAGTGGCGGCCTGCATCTCTTATGCGGGTCGCGGGGTCTGTTCTTTTCCTGAAGTCGGTCTGATTCACGCTGATTATTCTCTCCTGCTGGCCCTGGGGTCGGTGCTATCTTCTTTTGCCGGTGCCCGCTTGAATGCGGTCCTTTCTTTACGGCTGCGCAAAATGATTCTTGGCTTTATCCTACTGACCATTGGTGCCCGGTTGGGCCTTCAACTCCTTTGGTGAGTTATCGCCCGGTCGGGAGACGGCGGCATGTTCGGGATAAATTACTATTGACAGAACAGCGCTTTTCCTTTATGAGAAAAAACCTTCAAACATATGGTGGGTGTAGCTCAGTTGGTTAGAGCGCAGGATTGTGGCTCCTGAGGTCGAGGGTTCGAATCCCTCTACTCACCCCATTTTCTCTTAATTCTACTGGTTCTTTCTTGTTTGCGCCCGTAGCTCAGCTGGATAGAGCGCCGGACTTCGAATCCGTAGGCCGGGGGTTCGAATCCCTCCGGGCGTGCCAGTTTTCCTTTTTTCCCCCGTATGGTTTCTTCCTCAGATTTTCCAGGCTGTCCCCGGCTCTTGCGTTAATCTTCTGCCGCAGCAGATAAACCGCTCAATTTATATCTCTTCTGGCCGATATATGTATAATTAACTTGACAGTCTAAAGTTTTTAGAGGGTTAAGCCGCTATTTTCACTAAATCAGGCTTGATTTTACTGCGTTTGTTACGAATTAT
>JAFGSY010000048.1 GCA_016934315.1 Candidatus Anaeroferrophillus wilburensis
CCCAGAGGCAGCCTGAAGCCTCCTCTATAAACTTTTTCAGAGCTTATTCACATTCTCAGGCTGTCCAAACAATGGGGTCCACCCCATACACTGGCATAATTGATCCGTCAACGGGTCACTTATTTGTTTTGACCTTTGCAAAGATGGAGTCGACAATGTGTTTACTGGGGGAGGAGAGCAAGAAAACGGTTTTTGCACCCCTTCCCGATGGCACTTACCCGTTGTTATGGGGTCATGCACTGAACACGGGAGAGCCTTTTTTTACTAATCTGCCGGAGGATCATCTCTCCTTCTCAGGACTGCCTGAGGGACACATTCCCATTAAGTGCTTTTTGTCAGTTCCCGTCAAATATACTGATAAGCTGGTTGGCCAGATCGCTTTAGCTAATCCGGAGAAAAACTATAGCGATCACGATCTTATGGTTGTGAGCCGGCTGGCTGCTCTTTATGCCCTGGCAATCAACCGTTACCGCAATATTGAGGAACGTCAGCAGCTGATGAACAACCTCCGTCAAGCCCAGAAAATGGAGGCAATCGGTACCTTGGCCGGTGGAATAGCCCATGATTTTAATAATCTGCTGGTACCAATTCTGGGATATATTGAACTGACGATGATGCAATTCCCGGCGTCGGATAAAAACCGCAAAAATCTTGAAAAAGCATATATAGCGGCAACCCACTCCAAAGAATTAGTACAGCAGATTCTCACTTTCAGCCGGGGAGAAAAACAGGATCGCAAAAGACAGCAACTGCAGCCGATAATCAGCGAAACGATGAAATTGCTGCAGGCAACTTTGCCGTCGACTATCCAAATAAGGCAGAAGATAGATGAAAACTGCGGCCTGATGTCAGTTGATACCACTCAGGTAACTCAAGTGCTGATAAATCTCTTCACTAATGCCTATCATGCAATGGAGGATGGCAAGGGTACTATTAGCATTCAATTATTAGAGGTGGATTCCCCCACGGACCAGGACTTTGGAGGTACTTTTCCAGCTGGGAAAAGAGTAGCCAAGCTTTCAGTGGCTGATACTGGCGTGGGAATGACCCCCAAAGAGGTTGCCCGAATATTCGAGCCCTATTTTACCACCAAAGAAAAAACAAAAGGCACTGGTTTGGGATTAGCTGTTGTCCATGGGATTATCAAGAGTTACGGGGGGGCTATCCAGGTTGACAGCAAGCCAGGCAAGGGTACCACTTTTCACCTCTATTTGCCGATAGCCCAAGGAGAAGAAGAACCGTCAGAGATTGTCAGTGATGAAACTTTTTGCCGGGGAAGCGAACATATTTTGGTGGTGGATGACGAGGAGATTGTTGCCGAGATTGTCCAGGAAATTTTGAAAACCTTAGGTTATAAAGTAACCTCATGCAACTCTGGTGCAGCGGCTTTGGAACTGTTTGAGAAACAGATGGGGGAATTTTCCCTGGTGATCACTGACCAGACGATGCCGGGGATGATGGGAACGGAATTGTCGGAAAGAATTCATACCCTCAATCCTGATACGCCGATCATCATCTGTAGCGGATACAGTGGATTAGAATCAGAAATGAGGAGCAATGCAACAGGGGTACGGAGATATCTGATGAAGCCGGTTAAAATGAAAGAGCTTGCGGGAGTGGTCCGAAAGATTCTGGACCAAAAGGGATAAGTTTCTGGTTGCTCTTCAAATAATCGAGGTTCTGCAAAACCATATTCAAAAAGTTGAATAATTAGAGTCTCCTCAGAAAGAATAACTTCCTGATAATACTGACTAAAAGATGATTTTATGCTACATAAGTGCAAAGAAAATCACCCAATTCACCCAAAAGGCTTGCACTTATGATTTGCTACGACAAACAGGGGCAGCCGTGCCTGCCCGGCTTCGAGCAATTCTTCGGTGTTTCCCTGGATAAGGAAAACCGTTGGATCAAACTCTGCGAGGTTATCCCCTGGGATGTGTTTGCCGACGCTTACTATCAGAATATGAGTTCCGGCATGGGCCGTCCAGCCAAGAATGCAAGATTGTCGGGGCCGCCATTATCAAGCACAAGCTCTGCCTTGGTGATGAGGAGACCATCGAACAGATCCGAGAGAACCCATATCTTCAATACTTTGTTGGCCTCAAACCGAGCCGCCATTTGCCCCTCCACTCTTTGTCGATATCCGAGACCAGGTTTTCGACCGGTTCAACCAGGCGATTGTCAACAGGCTGAACAGCAGGGCAAGGAAGAAGGCAGATGATAAGAAAGATCCTCCCGAAAGCCCTGCCTGTACCAAGGATGCTGAAAATGGCCGGGAAAAGCCTTGTGCAAAGGACAAGACACACTGTGGCAAACTGATTGTCGATGCCACCGTCGCGGAGCAGGCGATCCGGTTTCCAACTGATCTGGGTTTGCTCAATGAAGCCCGCCAGATCAGTGAAGAACTTATCGATGCTCTGTATCCACTCAGCGGCTTGCAGAAGAAACCCAGAACCTATCGCTGAAAAGCCCGTAAAGCATTTCTGGGCTTGGCAAAACAGCGTAAACCTAACGTCAACAAACGTCGTCGGGCAATCCGCCCAACTGCAGTCCCTGAAACGAAACCTGAGTCACATTGACATGCTTCTGGATCTCGTTGCTGATGAAAGCACCGCCTTGACCGTTCATCAAAGACGGCAATACGGAATTATTCAACATGTTTACCAGCAGCAAGAGGAGATGTACCAAACTCGTTCACAACGCTGTGACCATCGCATCGTCAGTATCAGTCAGCCCCATGTACGTCCTATTATCCGGGGCAAAGCCGGCAAAAAAGTGGAATTTAGCGCCAAACTAAGCGTCAGTTTGACCGACAAACGATTAGCTCACATTGACCATCTGGGATGGGAATCCTTTCATGAAGGCCATGATCTGCCAGTCCAGGTGGAATGTTACAAAGGCCGTCACGGCCACTACCCTGAAGTGATCATTGTCGACACCCTTTATGGTTCCCGGGCAAACCGCAAATATCTGGCTGATCGCAGCATCAGGTTTGCCGGCAAATCACTGGGTCGTCCAAAGAAGGAAACAAATGAAAATTGTCAACACCTGCGGGCAGAGGCCCGTCGCAGACGGGCCGAATGCCAGGAACGGATACCCATATTCGGTCAAGGCAAGAATGGTTACCGTTTGAACTATATCCGTGCCCGGACAAAGGCTACTTCCGAAGCCTGGATTCGCAGCATCTCCCTGGTCATGAATCTGCTGGTGCTGGCCGGCACTTTTTTTGCGCCGTTTAAAAACACCCTTTCACACTCATATTCTGTTGTCAAAGATCATTTTCTTTATGTCAATCGTCTGGTGAGGGTATTCACCTCGCCGGTTATGACTTTTGGCAATATGCCACGGGTTTAAAAGTGGCGGGTTTCTGAGGAAACTCTATATGCAGCCTTCTCATCTTGAAGTTAAGATGTTCGCAGAACATCTTAACACGGGATCAGCACGGCTTTACGTGAGCTTCGCCGTGGCAATATTAAAGAGCGGTGATGATAGTGAAACCTCACGTCACATTCACGATGGTAATCCTCATGATTTCTTTTCATCCAGTAGCCGCCGAATCCTGGCCGTGACATCCTGGATGCTGCAGGGCTTATTGATAAAGCGGTCCCCACCCAGGTTAATGATATCCTGATGGATACCGTTGTCCATATAGCCGGAGGAAAAGAGGATCGGGATGGCGGGATAGATACCCTTGATCTGTTCACTCAGCTCCTTGCCGCCCATGATCGGCATCACGGCGTCGGTAGACAGAAGATCAATGGTTTCCTGATAGCTTCTGGCCTGTTCCAGGGAATCCAGACCATGCTCAGCCTCAATAACGTGTAGCCAGCTAGCTGGACCATCTGGGCGTAGCCATTGATGGCGGTGAGGATGTTGTTGAAATCGTGGGCGATGCCGCCGGCCAGATTGCCGATCGACTCCATCTTCTGGGTCTGGAAAAGCTGTTCCTGACAAATCTGGTTTTGGGCTTCCTAACGCTTCGTAGTGAGCTAGGCTTTCAAGAAACTAAAGCTGCAAAATCCGACGAGCTTCATTGGGGCTTGCCACTTCCCTCCCAACCATTTGACTTATGACAACCACCCGTTCTATGAGCTTGACATTCGTTGCGAGCTCACCTTTACGAAAATAGATGTTATCCTCCAAGCCGACTCGTGCATGCCCCCCCATAAGCACAGCGTGAAGGTTCATGGGCAGTTGAGCCGGGCCGACGCCAGCGGCACTCCACGTGGCATCACCGGGGATCTGCTGGCGCAGATGGATAAGGTTCTCTATCGTCGCCGGAATCGCACCTTTCAAACCCATGACAAAATCAAAATGCAGGGGGCCAACAACCAGACCACGACGATGAAGATCCACTGCATTGCTGATCATACTGGTATCAAAAATCTCCATTTCCGGCTTTATTCCCAGTGCTTGCATCTCTTTAGCCAACAAGTCTATCAGCGCCGGACTATTCTCATAGACACTGTCGGGAAAGTTGACCGAGCCGGTGGTCAGACTTGCCATCTCCGGCCGTAGCTGCAAACGCCGGGCACGTTGCTCATAGTCCATCCCGGCCCGACCGCCGGTTGAAATCTGGACAATCAGATTCGTTTTTTCCCGCAGCCCTTCATAAGCCTCGGCAAACAACTCAAAATCCGGCGAGGGCGACTCATCCACTGGATTGCGAACATGTAAGTGGAAGATTGCCGCTCCGGCTGCCTCACAACGCACACCTTCCTCGATAATCTCCCGGGGAGTAATGGGTACAGCCGGGTTATGTTTCTTTTTCGGCAGCGAACCCGTAGGCGCCACCGTAACAATCAGTTTTTCCACGTATTATCACCTAAGAGCAACATTATGTTTTGTTTTAGCATCTTATTTCCAGACAGGTGAATGCTGCCCAAGCCGCAACTGCTCCAGTGTTTTCGCCTGTGGAATCCCGTCAGCCGTCCAGCCGCGCAGGCTGTAATAAAGCGGCAGCATCCGCTCTAGCTCGCATACCTGCCCTTGCGCCGGTCCATCGGGGAGCGGCTCCTTGACAATGCGAATCGGCAGCCTGTCATCCTTGGCATCAAACCCGGCACCCACCAGAAACAGCCGTTCGGCATTGACGATCCGCTCGCCACACTGCATCAGGGAGCTCATGGTATAACCGGCTCCGGTTGCCGCATTCAACAGCTCAAGGATACCTTCCGGCCGAATGTCTCGGGTTTGCGTCACATAGTTACGCACCGAAAAGAAAACACATAAGCCGGCGGCATCTATCACCGCAAAAACGTCCTGCCAATCCTTGACCAGCTGCGGCTTATCCTCCCAGCTGAGGGGATCGACAAGCATGGGAACCCCCAGGATCTCGATATAAGCAGGATCCCCGCGCATGTGACTGGCACCAATATTGGAAGTGGCATACGCCAGCCCCATACCCTTTTCACCCCGGGGATCATAACCGGCAAACTCCTGCCCCTTAGCAACGATCGCCAGTTCTTCATGGCCACAGGAGCGGGCCAGGCGCAAACTGCCGGCAGCAAGACGGTCGCCAAACCCTTCCCGCAGCGCCGTCTGCCGGCAGAGGTCAACCACTGCTTCAGCATCACCAAAAGGCAACGGCCGGCCGATCTCTGCCGCTGACAAGATTCCCTTTTCATACATCTCCATGGCACAGGCAATGGTCGAACCCATGGAGATCGTATCCATCCCCATCTCATTGCAGATATAGTTCGCCTTGGTAATTGCCCCCAGATCACCTATACCACAGTTGCTCCCCAAAGCGTAGATCGTTTCATACTCAGGGCCTTCACCTTCACCGGCAAAAGGCCCATCGGCAATCCGGGTAACCCGGCCGCAGGCAATGGGACAGCTGTAGCAGGCCTTCGCCTTCACCAAAAACTGTTCAGTGAGGGCTTCGCCGCCGATATGCTGCCAATGCTCAAACCTCCCCTGCTGGAAGTTCCGGGTTGGCAGGACACCAATACCCTGGGTGCCGGTGATCGTTTTAGCCGTCCCGTACTGACGCAGGCCAGGGACTTCTCCCTTGCAGGAATCACGGAATTTATCAAGAAACCCCCTGGCTAACGATGTAAAAAGCTCCTGGTCGTCCAAAGGGACATCACCAGTACCATAGATCACCACCCCCTTAAGTTTCTTGGCGCCGAGCACCGCACCGACCCCGGAACGGCCAGCGGCACGATCGCGGTCATTCATGATCGCCGCAAACAGCACCTGCCGCTCGCCTGCAGGACCGATGCAGGCGGTTCGTGCCTCAGGATGGGTCTCCTTTTTCAGGAGGTCATCAGTTTCATGAACGTTTTTGCCCCACAGGTGGTCGGCAGACCGCAATTCGGCCCGACCGTCAGCGACCCACAGGTAGACTGGCGACGATGACGATTCTTCAATGATAATCCCGTCGATACCGGCTTTTTTCATCATCGCCGGGAAATGGCCGCCAGCATTGGAACAGGTAATCGCTCCGGTCAACGGCGACTTGGTCATCACCATGTAGCGGGCTCCGGTGGGTGCCGCGGTACCGGACAGGGGCCCGGTCATCATGATCAGCTTGTTTTTCGAGCCGAGAGGATCGCAGCTAGGATCCACCTCATCAAGCATATAGCTGACCCCCACGCCGCGACCGCCGATAAAATCCCTCATCCGTCTTTCTTCGAGAGATTCAAAAGCAACTGTCCCCTGCCTGAGATTAACCCGCAACATGGTGCCAATCCATCCAGCCACCGCACGTCCTCCTCTCTCAGATTGTCACATTCCCAGATATGCCCGACGGATCCCCTGGTCCTCCGCCAAAACCAGCGACTCACCTTCCCGAACAACCCGACCGCTTTCCAAAACATACGCCCGCTGCGAATGTTTCAGCGCCTGCTCAACATTCTGCTCTACCATGAGGATGGTAACAGCTTCTGCCAACTGCATCAGCACACGAAATATTTCCTTGGTCACCACTGGGGCCAAGCCCAGGGACAACTCGTCGATGAGCAGCAACTCCGGGCGACCCATCAATGCCCGGCCGATGGCCAACATCTGCTGTTCACCACCGGACAGGGTGCCGGCCAGCTGATCCCGCCGCTCAGCAAGAATCGGAAACAAGCTGACCACCTCTTCCATGGTTTCCGCCATCCTGCGCCTGCCCCGCTTGGGGTAGGCACCCATCTTCAGGTTTTCGCCAACCGACATCTCCTTGTAGACCCGCCGGCCCTCAGGCACCAAGGCAAGCCCCCGGCGGGTGTTCTCGAACGGCCGGCTGCCGACAATGGGCAGGCCATGGAACAGAATCGAACCGGCGGATGGCTTCAGCATCCCCATGATTGCCGCCAGCAAGGTTGATTTTCCCGCACCATTGCTACCGAGAATCGCCACTCGTTCACCCTTTTCAACGGTCAGCGAAATATCCCACAAGACCTGCGTCTCACCACGAAAGACATCTACCCCCGCAATTTCCAGCATGACTATCGACACCTATGTTCCCAGATAAGCATGGATGACCCGCGGATCATGCGCCACCTCTTCCGGAGTTCCCTCCATCAGTTTTTCCCCCTGATCAAGAACAATAACGCGCTCCGCCGCCCCCATGATCGCCCCCATCACGTGCTCGATCCAGAGTACGGTAATACCCCGGCCTTGGGACAGACTAGCAATCAACTCCACCGCTGCACCAATCTCCTGGGTATTGAGTCCGCCGAGAACTTCATCGAGGAGCAAGAGCTTTGGGTTGGTGGAAAGCGCCCGGGCCATTTCCAGCTGTTTCTTTTCCACCAAATTCAGCTCCTTGGCCGGGGTATTGTCACGATGGTCAAGGCCGACGAACGCCAACGCTTCCCGAGCTTCTTCCAGCAGAACACTCCGGTCGCCGCCGAGGGGCCGGTTCACCAGGGGGACCAGAACATTCTCCAGGCAGGTCATCTCGGCAAAGGGGCGCGGCACCTGGAATGTCCTGGCGATGCCCAGTCGACAAATCTCATTGGCGCTGCGACCACGAAGGGGCTGGCCGTTGAACTCCAAGGTTCCCGACGACAGGGGAAAGGCCCCGGCAATGGCATTGAACAGGGTGGTTTTTCCAGCCCCGTTCGGCCCGATCAACCCGACAAGGGAACCCTTCTCAAGACTGATATCAACGTGGTTCAGGGCCGCGACACCACCAAAGTTTTTACATAATCCATAGCCTTTCAGCATGCACTCCTCGCCTTGCCTCTTCAAACGTGCAACCGTCCCCCTTAGGGGGCAGATATTTTTGCCCAGCCGGCACGCGCCAGACCAACAACACCATTGGGGGCAAACCGGGCCATAGTTAGGGCAACTAAACCAAAGGCCAGCACGTGGTATTCACCATAGCTGCGAATGTATTCCGATAATATTTCCAGAGTAAAAGCACCAATAATCGGCCCCAAAAATGATCCCATGCCCCCGATGATGGTCATTGAAAGAACCAGAAACTGCTGGTCGAGGGAGGGAATTTCCGGCGTTATCAGCAAGAGATAGTGGCCATACACACCGCCCGCCAGGCCGGCAAGGGCGCTGGAGACCGTAAAGGCCAGCACCCTGATGCGGATGACATCAACCCCAAGGGAGGAAGCGGCTTTTTCATCGTTCTGTACCGCCCGGAAATTAAGCCCCAGGTTGGAGTGAATCATCAGGTAAATCACTGCGAGGGAAATGATGGCTGCCATCAGCATGATGTAGTAGTAACCCGTTTTCGAGTACTCTGTCAGCAACCCGGGAATCTGCAGCCCCATAGTACCACGAGTTATCTCGTATTCGTTATTGATGATGATATGGAATATCTCGGAAACTCCGAGGGTCGTCAGCGATAGATAGATGCCACCCATTTTCAGACAGAGCAGGCCCACCCCGAAACCTACAAGGGCAGCGCACAGCACCCCCAGGGGAATACCGAGCCAGGGCGACAGACCCAATTTCACCGCCAGGATACCCGACGTGTAGGCGCCAATCCCGGCAAAGGCCGCATGGGCAAAGGACACCTGCCCGGTATAACCGGCCAGCAGGTTCCAACTGGCAGCCATCATGACATAAAATAGGCTGACAATCATGACATGCTGTTGGTAGACATTCAAGCCCTGCGGCAGAAGCCCGAGCAGAACGACCGTCATGCACGCCAGGATTACTTTCGTATTCTTCACACACCTACTCCATAACAGAACAGGAATACCTGCCGCTAGAAACCTCAGTGCAGATCACAATTCCCGATTACCAAACAGCCCCGCCGGCCGGACAAGCAGGACAACAATCAGGATGATGAAACCGAACACGTGCCGGTAACCGGAAGAGATGTACGCAGCACCAAAATTTTCAACCAGACCGATAACCAAACCACCAACCACACACCCCCAGAACGACCCCATGCCCCCGAGAACAACAACCACAAAAGCCGTCAGGGCGACGGCTACGCCGCCGGTGGGGGTAACGGGAAAGATCGGGCTCAGGATGACTCCGGCAGCCGCCGCCAAAGCACAACCAAAACCAAAACTGAGCATATTGAGAGCCGTCGTGTTGACACCGTTCAGCTCGGCAACTTCCCTGTCCTGACTGGTTGCCCTGAGCATGCGGCCAAACCAGGTTTTTTTCAGCATCAGGTAAACGATGGCAATCACCACTAGACCGGCACCACAGGCAGCCAGACGCTGGTTGCCATAGTAGAACAGACCAAAAACATTGGTCGCCCCCTTCAGCCAGTTAGGCGGCTTGTTAGGATAGGGACCAAAAATCAGCAGATAAGCATTCTGCAAAACAATTGACAGGATGAACGTCAGAATCAGCGAATAGAGGTCGTTGCCATAGGTTTTCCTGATCAGGAGAACCTCAATGACCATCCCCAGGAGAAACACCAGGCCAACAGCCGCAAGCATCGCCGCCAAGTAGTGCATCCCCAGGGTGTCGGCAAAAAGATAACTGAAATAGCCGGCAAGGATGTACAATTCACCGTGGGCGAAATTGACCACATTCATGATGCCGACAACAAGGGAGACACCCAATGCAGCCAGGGCATAAATAATGCCGATGACCAGGCCGTTCGTCAAGGCAAGAGGAAACATGGACTACCCTAAGAAGATGCCGGGAAGAGAGTTTGCCTCTCTTCCCGGCCCTCGGTTCGGTTGTGAAGGAAAAACTACTTGCGCTTCAGGGATCCGGTTGCGCCGGCCAGCGGATAAAGCACCACCTGGTTTTTATCCTGCCATTGAATAACCAGCATGGGCGGCATCCACTGGTGATATTCAGGTCCACCCTTGGTCGTTCCGAAAGAAACCTGTCCACGGGTAACAGTCAGGCTGGTCTTTTCAAGGGCATCCACCAGGGCATCAGCATTTGTTGTCCCGGCCCGATTAATGGCATCGGCCGCAATAAGTACCGCATCAAAAATTGAGCGGGACTTGTAGTCAGTAGGTGCCGTACCGAACTCTTTCTCATAATTCTGGCGGAACAAGGTTGCCAACTGAGTCAGTTCAACATCCTTGTGCATTGAAGACACCAGGCATTCCAGATTGCCGTAGTCGCCTACGTTGTTCCAAAAATCAGGCCAGAGACTCGGTGGCCCGGCGCCGTCCAGGATAATGGCATGCGGCGACAACTGCATCTCACCTGCCTGGGCGACAAAATAATGCAGCCCGGTGCCATAGACAAAAGCCAGAATAACATCCGGGTTAAAGGCTTTTATTTTTGCCAATTCCGTATAATGATCCTGACCCTTCCGTTCTGTTACCACCGTCTGGTTGGCGACTCCGGCGGCGTTTAAAGCCGCTTCACACAGCTTGCCAATGCCAAGCCCCCAGTCGGTATTTTCCGCAACGATGTAAGCTTTCTTGAAGCCTTCGTGAACAACCCATTGGGCTATGGTCTCATTGACCACCCCGGAATTTGAAGGACCGGCACGAAAGACATATTTATAATTCTTGGCAGTAATCGGGTCAGCCCACGCTTCAGCAACGATAAACGGCACCTTGAGACGATTTGCCACCTCAATCTCAGCCAGCGCCGCCGACGAATGACTCTCTCCGAGAACCACAACAACGTTGTCACGGGTTACCAGGCGTTCGAAGCCGGAAGCCGCCTTGTCCGGAGAACCGGCAGTATCTTCAAAAACAACTTCCAGTTGCTTGCCCAACACCCCGCCATGGGCGTTGACATAGTCAGTTGCCAATTTAAT
This sequence comes from Candidatus Anaeroferrophillus wilburensis, assembly GCA_016934315.1. Classification (NCBI taxonomy): domain Bacteria; class Deltaproteobacteria; order Candidatus Anaeroferrophillales; family Candidatus Anaeroferrophillacea; genus Candidatus Anaeroferrophillus; species Candidatus Anaeroferrophillus wilburensis. The sequence goes on from JAFGSY010000048.1 coordinate 11,147, forward strand.
GCCCTCGGTAAATGATTTCCCGGTAGCCGCCGCCGTTCCGGTCCGCGGGCCGACAACCCCGATCTTCACCGTCTCAGCGGCGGCGAGACCGAAGCTGCCCAGGAAAATCAACAGCATTACAAAAATCATACTTGCCAGGCGCTTTTTCATTTCTTTTCCTCCTCCTTACAGACAACAGGTTACGAAAAACGAGCCAACGTCACGACCCGCAACAAAAAGCCAATGGCTATTTCAACTCTACAGAACGGGAAATCTTCTCAAAAAAATTCTTCCAGCACCTCCCGCAAGGTACAGACCAGCAGCATCAGTTCCTCTTCGGAAATGATAAACGGCGGACCCACCATGATTGCATCACCATCCTGGCCGGCAACCCCGGCGCATTTATAAACCAGCACACCCGCCGCCATCAGGGCGTCGAACAACCGTTCGGTCACCTTCTCACTCCGGCTGAAGGGGGTCAGGGTTTTCCGGTCAGCAACAAACTCAATTCCCCACATCAGACCCATGCCACGCACATCAGCAACATGGCGGTGAGCAGTAAGAGGCGCCAACAGCTCACCAAGCAGCTGTCCCATCCTTTGAACTCGGGTCAGCAGTTGCTCCTGCTCAATGATATCCATCACCGCAATCCCGGCAGCCGCTGCCACAGGATGATGGGAAAAGGTGTGCCCATGCGTAAAACCACCAAACACATCCACCACCAATTTCACCTGACCTTCCCGACAGCCAATGGCCGACAGCGGCAGATAGCCACCGCCAAGCCCTTTGCCAAGAACGATAATATCAGGCTGTATATCATAGTGCTGGGCGGCAAACCAGGTACCGGTACGCCCCATACCGGTCATCACTTCATCCAGGATGAACAGGATATCGTGGTGGCAGCAAATATCACGCACCACTTGGCAGTACTCCTGTGGCGGCACAACAGCAGCCAACGTCGCCCCGCATACCGGCTCGGCGATAAATGCAGCAATGGTTTCCGGACCCTCGAGGTTGATGATTTCCTCCAGAGCATGAGCGCAGCGCAGGCCACAGGTTGGATAGGTTAAATTGTAGTGGCAGCGCAGGCAATAGGGTGGCGGAATATGGATGGCATGAGGTGGAAGAAGCGGGGTAAATGGTTTTCGCATTCCCGGCTTGCCGGTTGCCGAAAGAGCCCCAAGAGTACAGCCATGATATGACTGCCATCGGGACACAACACGATAGCGTCCCTGCCGGCCGGCAGCCAGGTGGAACTGGCGGGCAAACTTGATGGCCGCCTCCACCGCTTCGGAACCGCTTGATAAAAAATAAAAGCGGTCTATATTCGGCGGTGCAACCTGTGCCAGCCGGTCAGCCAGATGGTCAACCGCCGGAACGGCAAACATGGTTGGATGGGCATAACCAAGGATACTGGCCTGCGAACTCATTGCCTCGACAATCTCTCCACGCCCATGACCAAGATTGACGCAGATGGGACCACCGCAGGCATCCAGATACCGCTTACCGGCGGCATCCTCAAGCCAGACGCCGGAACCCCTGATCGCCGTTGGCAAGGGCTTGTCCCAACGGCGCAGAAAAACATGTGATGACGTCACGTGCCACTCCTTGGCTGTTGATAGCCCAATGCCAGTGAAATTATATTCGCAACTTTGACAACAGCCGGCACAGCATAGTGAAACAAACGTTCCTCATCATACTGGCTGGCATTGACCGCAATATTAGCGGCAGCAACCACCTTCCCCTCCCCATTGCGCACAGGAGCAGCAACCGACCGCAGCTCTGGGGCCATCTCACCGTTATTAATGGCATAACCCTGCCGACGAACAACGTCAAGGATGTCCAGCAATGATTCCAACGAGATGATGGTCGTCGCCGTCAGCTGTTCCCGCTTTGATCGCAGCAGACGCTCACGAGCATCGTCTGTCGGCAGTGCAGCCAGCATCACTCTCCCCATGGAAGTACAGTAAGCCGGTAGCTTTGAACCTATTTCAAGATTAATATCCAGAATTTTCTGCGTCTTAACCCGGTCGATGTAGAGAATCTGAGTATCATCCAGCACCGCAAGGTTGAATGTTTCGCCATGCTCCCGGCAAGCTTTGAGCAGGTAGGGGTGGGCAGTCTGCCAGAGGTTGGAAGAGCTGAAAAAGTTGTGCCCCAAGGACAAAATCTTAGGGGTTAGCTGATATGTTCGACTTTCAGGATCACGCTCAACATAGCCCAACGCCTCAAGGGTATACATGAAGCGAAACGCCGTGGCCATGGAGATTTTCAACTCATCGGCAATAAAACTGAGGTTTACGGCTTCCCCGGCATCGGCCAGAACAGTAAGGACAGATAGTCCCCTGGCAAGGGAATTAATAAAATAACGGGATTGGAATCCGTCAGTCATGGAACACTCCATTAGCCACTAATTTTCGCATAGCGAAAGTAATTTTTACATAATAAAATGCAAAAAAAATAAAATCAAGTATTTTTTGGCATAAAATTTAAACGTATTGAGAATATCCGGGTAGAATCTTCAGGCATGGAGTGGTAAAATAAAAACTTCCAGCCCTCCAAAGATAACCGGGCAACCAAGCAGCACGCTGCAAAGGGGTTAGTGAATTTGGCTATAAAACTCACCCTAGCCGAATGGCCTGCCGTCTTCATCCCAGCCCCTTGCCTTATAATAGTCTTTGAGCAAAAAGCTCATCTGCTTCTCGGTGATAATTTTTTGGGTTTCCGGCAACGCTTCACTATGAAATCGTTTGGGAAGCTGGTCATCGGCAGAAGTCAGACCTTCCCTGATATTAAACCGGCGTACATCATCTGAAACTGTCCTTGCGATATCACTCATTCTCTGCTTATCAAATTCCTGTCCTGTAAGTCCCTTAACCATTTCCGCCAACTCTTCCCATTGATACTGGTCTCGATAAAAACGACAAAGAATGAGTGTATCAAAAAAAGTCAAGCGATCTTCCCATTCGACAAACATTGCCGCCTTACCTTCAATTTGTTCAGGGTCGATCATATTGGACAGCTCCGGCTTGTAAAAGGTTGCCCGAAGATGGCAAGCTCCCCGCGGAGAAGTACCGTACGCCAAGCCCATCCCCTTCAGAACGCGAGGATCATACCCTGCAGGTTCCAGGCCTTTGACGTGAATAGCCTGATCTTCCATATTGAATTCCTTCGCCGCGGCAATAATGCCCCGCGCAAGGATTTCTCCCATCCCCCTACGGTAGGCAATATCTTGTAACAACCGGGCAATGTTATCGACCTCACCGTAGTCCACGCATCTGCTTATTTTTCCCTGGCGGCCAGCTTCAATTGTCAGGCCAACCAGATTCCCCGCCGTGATGGTATCCATACCCAAACTGTCACAGAGGTCGTTCAAATAGGCTATTTCCTCAATAGAATCAACTTCACACAGTCCCCCGAAAGCATAAATAGTTTCATACTCCGGGCCTTCAATGGTAAGCCCCTTGTGACGGCCTGCCTTGACCGTTGAAAGCCTGCCACACGCCATGTAGCACTTGAGACAGGCATGAGATTTCACTTCACAGCGTGAGTGAAGGGCGGCGGCGTTGATTTGCTCCCGGTGGGTTACAACCCCTTCATGCCAATAGCGGCTCGGGAATCCCCCGACGTTGTTCATGATATCAACAAGCATGGGGGTGCCATTCGTTTTATACGCTTTCACTCCTGCATCAGTTCTGGAAAGCAGGGCCATTTTCTTGGCGAAAGACTTGACTGCCTCAGGAGCAGCTATTTCCTTTTGCCGGTTCCCCCTGAAAGCCACCGCTTTGATGCCCTTTGAACCCATTACCGCCCCGACCCCGGTTCTCCCGGCACTTCTCCAGTAATCATTTTCAATCACTGCAAAAGAGACTTTGTTTTCTCCGGCAGGACCAATGGTAATAACCCCGCTGTTTTTTCCACCTGTCCGATTTTCTGCCAGCCACGCTTTAACCCGGTCCTCAGTTTCGTATGTTGAAAGCCCCCACAGATCAGTTGCATCATGAAAGTAAACCGCATCTTCCGATATTTCAATCCACAAAGGTGTCTCTGACGACCCGCGAACGGCAATCGCGTCAAATCCGGTAGCCGCCAGATACTCCGCTACCGTGCCTCCGGAGTATGATTCCGAAAAAAAACCCGTCTGCGGTGACTTGGTAAACACCCCATACCGGCACGAACCCCAGACAGCCGTCCCGGTAGCTGCCCCACCTGCAAATATCAGCAGGTTCTCAGGCGACAAAGGGGCTACTCCTGGAGGATTATGATCAAGCAACAGATGAGCGCCCAACCCCTTGCCGCCCATCCTTGAAGCCAGGATCTCGTCAGACACAGGCTCAAGAACAAAAGACCGCTCGGTAACATCAATGCGTACGATCATGTTGTAATAGCCTAGCATACACAATCCTCCCCGGTGTTAAATCAAGCCTAAAGGACGCTGAGATAAATCCTTTCTGCATCCTGTTTACTGAGATCCCTGGGGTTGTTGGCCAGGAGCCTGGTAACTTTCAGCACACCTTCAGCGAGCGCCGGGATATCGGCCTTTTCAATCCCAAACGGCAACAGGCGTGATGGTACATTGACATCCTCAGCCAGACTTCTGACCGCCGCAATCCCCTTAAGGCAAGCCTCCTGAAGACCCAAGCCCTTGGTATCTACCCCCAGGCAAGCGGCAATATCGGCAAACTTCTCCAAGTTTGCGCTCATGTTGAACTCCATCACCGGAATCAGCATGATGCTGTTTGCTACGCCATGGGGGATATGGAACGTTGCGCCAATGGGATAGGCAAATGCATGAACCGCTGTCACACCGGCATTGGCGAAAGCCATGCCGGCAAGCATGCTGCCTTCAAGCATGGCAGCCCGGGCTGCAAGGTCAGAACCGTTAGTACAAGCAGCACGAAGATTTTTATGGATTTTTTTAATCGCTTCCAGAGCCAACATATCGGTCATAGGCCAGGCATTTTTGGAAGTATATGCCTCAATTGCATGAATCAGGGCATCCATGCCGGTAGCAGCGGTCACAGCAGGTGGCATACCAGCAGTCAGTTCTGGATCAAGAATAGCGGTATTCGGAAAAAGATAAGGACTAACAACACCTTTCTTCAGCTGTTCATCTTCATCGGAAAGGATAACAATCGGGGTTACTTCACTGCCGGTACCAGCAGTGGTGGGTATGATGATAGTTTTCAGTCCCGGTAACGGGATAAGATCAATGCCAACCAGAGACGACAGTTTTTGGTCATTGGTTACCAGAATGGCCGTAATTTTGGCGATATCGATGGATGACCCACCGCCCACGCCAATGATAAGATCAACACCTTCATGACGGGCAAACTGGGCTGCAGCTTCGGCAATCTCAAGCCTGGGATCGGGCTCAATATCCTGAAAGCGTGAAAATACAACACCTGCCTTACTCAGAATACTTTCAACCTTATCGATGATCCCTGCCTTGACAATCCCGGGGTCAGTTACAATCAGCACTTTTTGTGCTGCAAACCTCCTGACTTCATCGACGATTCCAGCAACAGCCCCCGGTCCCATAATAATTCTGGGAGTAGTTTGAAACATATGAATGGTTTTCATAATGCGACATCCTCTCCACCTACTCAAAATTTATAATCGCTGCCACAAGTTTTGCACTTCGATGCCAGCAGGTTATCTTTAAAAGCAGGTTTCTAAACAGCCAGGTATTTTTTTTGTATTTCCTTTTCACCTTCAAATTCATCAATCAAGCCTTCATACACCACATGTCCCTTGTCGATAACAACCACCCGGTCGCTGACAGCCTTGGTGAACTTGACGTTCTGTTCAGACAGCAGAATGGTTGTCCCTGCATCCTTCAGCTTCAGAACAAGTTCTTTCAAATCATGGACAATCACCGGGGAAAGCCCTTCCGTGGGTTCATCAAGCAAAAGAAGATCAGGGTTGCCCATCAGGGCCCTGGCAATGGTCAGCATCTGCTGCTCACCACCAGAAAGAGTACCCCCCAAACGGCTGGTCATCTCACCAAGAACTGGAAATGCATCAATGACAGTAGTCGTATTCCATTTGCCACCACGGCCAGGTATCCGGCCAAGCTCGAGATTTTCGCGGACGGTAAAAGGGCCCAGAATGCGGCGATCCTCTGGTACATAGCCCAAACCAAGGCGAGCCATCTTGTACGATGGGAAACGGGTAACATCGCGCCCCTTGAAAATCACCTGTCCGGTTTTAGGTGGAGTCAGACCCATCAGGGAACGAAACGTAGTAGTTTTACCCATACCGTTCCTGCCCATCAGGCAAACTACTTCTCCAGGAACAACATGCAGGTCCACATCAAAAAGAATTTTACTCCGGTCATAAAAGGTGTTCAGCCCCTTTGCTTCGAGAATGAAACTACTCATCATTATTCTCCCAGGTAGGCAGTCACTACTTCCCTGTTGTTGCGGATTTCATCCGGCGTTCCTTCCGCAAGGAGTGCTCCCTGCTGGAGCACACGGACAGTTTCGGCAATCCCGAACACCATATCCATATCATGTTCGATAAACACCAGGGTGAGGTCGAACTCCTTCCAGAGTTTTTTTATCAAACTCCTGGTAACCTCCCTTTCCTCAGGAGACATTCCTGCTGTCGGCTCATCAAGAAGAAGAAGTCGGGGTCGCAACGCCAAGGCGATACCAATATCCAGAAGCTTCTGGTCACCATGAGCCAGTTCATAGGCCAGCCGATGAGCCTGGCTATCAATGCCAAGACTTTCAAGGATGCTCATGGCATCTTTCTCATCCTGTTGAAATTCTGCACGGGACCTCAATATGTGACCGGTATTGCTGGAATGCGAAAGACAAGCAATCTTGACATTGTCCAACACCGTCTGGTCCGGAAACAAGGAGGCAATCTGGAAGGCCCGTCCGATACCCATAACGACAACATCCTGGGAGGTTTTGCCAACAATATTCTGCCCTGCAAAGATGATTTCCCCGCTATCTGGCGTCTGGAAACCAGTTATCTGGTTGAAAAGGGTGGTTTTACCCGCCCCGTTGGGACCAATAATCGCTGATATCTCACCAGGCCGGATCGAAAAGTTAACATCATTTGTCACTTTCAGTCCGCCGAACGCCTTATTAACCGACTTGAGCCGTAGAATGGGTTCCAATATTATTGCTCCTCATCATGTTGGGGCTTGAAACGCCCCCGGATATTCCTGAGTTCTCCGACAATCCCCTTGGGAAAGACAATCACCATAAACAGAATCAGCGACCCGATGATGATCGACCAGTACTCCGTATGCGCACCGACAATATCCTCAATGGCAATGATTGAAAACGCACCGATAAAGGGCCCGAAAAACTGGCTCAACCCACCAAGAACCGACATCAGGATTACTTCACCTGAAGTTGTCCAATAAAGCATATCCGTATGAATCGAGTTATCTACCCCCACCATCAAGGCACCTGCGAGAGTGGCAAATACCGATGAGATGACATAAATCCGAAGCTGGTTCCGCTTCACACTGCGTCCAATAAAACGTACCCGCTCCGGATTTTCCTGTATGCAGCGAAGCAGCAACCCAAAGGGGGAAAAGGTCACCCGTTTCAAAAACCAGATCGAAGCCATTACAACAGCAAGGATAAAATAATAATAAACAGTTTGGTTCTGCAGGAATTCCGGTGGCATGATGCCGACAATGCCATCATCCCCACCGGTAAAATTATACCATTTGAAGGTAATCTGCCAGGCAAGCTGGCCGAAAGCCAACGTAAGCATGGTGAAATAAACCCCTCCGACACGGATAACCAACAGGCCAAGCAAGAGGGACAAGACGGCCGATACAACAAGCCCAAGACCCATGGCCGGCAGATACCATCCACTCCCCAGATATTTAACCATCAGGCCGACGCTATAGCCCCCAAGACCGTAGTAAAGCGCCTGGCCAAATGAAAGCATGCCAGTAACGCCCCACAGCATGTTGAATGCCATGGCAAAAAGCCCCCAGATCAGGATATGGCTGGCCAGATTAAGATGGTAGCTGGACCTCATGAACACTGGCACCAGGGCAAAGGCCAAAATGAAGCAAGTCCATAGAAATGCGGTTTTCTTGAATTGCATATTCACACCTTCCTGATTTTACGAGGTGCAAAAAGCCCCTCAGGCTTGAAAATCAGGACAATGACCATCACGAGAAAACTGAAAAGACTTGCCCATTTGGGAACAAAAGCTACAGCAAACGCATTGACCTCTCCAATCAGAAGAGCTCCTAACCATGCCCCCCAAAAGTTGCCCATGCCACCAAGAACTACCACGATCAACGAGTCAATAATCACCTCGATTCCGGCTCCGGGCGTCACCGTTCGAAGAGGAGCAGCCAAAGCACCGGCCATACCCCCCAAAGCCGTGGCTATGCCAAAGACCATAGTCATGGTCAAAGGTACGTTCACTCCCAGTACACCGAGCATTTCCCGATCAACAGCCGAAGCCCTGGCAATGCGCCCCGGGCGCGTATATTTCAAAATCCACCAAGCACCGACGACCAGTACCAAGCCGATAGCAATAATCAGCAAATTATAAGATGGAATATAGAGATCGCCAATAATTGCTGGTCCGACGAAACCGTCAGGTCTTGGCAACGATTTGTATTCAGCGCCCCAAACGAGCTTAACAAGATCATCGATAATGAGAATCAAACAATAGGTCAGCAGTATCTGGAATCCACCTTCACTCGAACGCCCGTAGATACGACGCAGAAACAATGATTCCGCAAGCATGCCACAGATTCCAGCGCCCAGTGCCGCCAGCAAAAGACCGAACCAGAAGTTTACGCCCCATACACTGACTACCTGATACCCCAGGTATGCCCCGATCATGTAAAAGGAACCATGGGCAAAATTGAATACCTGTCCCACACCAAAAATCAAGGTGAGGCCACTGGCAACCAGAAACAGCAAGGTTGCCATAGTCAGACCACTGATAAACTGCGTAATGAAAAACGGAAGATCCATATACAATACCTGAAGGCGGACCGGCACCCAAAAACCAGGCACCGATCCGCTGTGAAGTCAAACTATTGCTTGCGTTTATTGTTGATATACTCAACCGGAGGAATCAGATCTTCGCCAGGGTACACCTTCCAGTCACCAAGCATGCGGGTAGCCGGTGGAAAATCGCTATTTTTCACAACCGTACCAATAGCCTGACTCTGAACGATCTGGTGGGTTTCCGGGCGAATATAAGAGGTGAATCCATCTGGATCTTCGGGAAGCTTGATCTTCATGCCTTCCATAGCCTTGATCAAGGCCTCAGTATCGTCAGGGTTGCCAACCTTTTCAACAGCCTGGGCAATGACGTAGATACCAGCATAGGCTCCTTCAGCGGCGTACGTTGGATAACGCCCTGTCCGTCTTTTGAATTCCTGAACAAAGTTCCTATTCAATTCGGTAGCAGGCCAGTTGTTGTGGTGGCGTGCTGAAAGGATCAGGCCGGAAGGCAGCTCATCACCCATGGCACTCATCAGCTCATAGTTGCCACCGGCATCAGGGTGGAAATAAAGAGTTTTGTTGAAAATCCCATAAGCTTGGGCCTGTTTGATAAAGGCAACAGTGTCACCGCCCCAGAAGCCGGAAATCAGGACATCGGGTTTATCCTTGAGGAGAGACGTGATAAACGGGGTATAATCAGGAGCAAAAATCTTCGGCCAGTATTCTCCAACAACTTTATATTCAACGCCATAACGGTCAAGGTTGTACTTAACCTCGTCCCACTGGCTATGCCCATAGGCATAATCAGGACCAATAAAAGCAATGGTACTCCACGGCCTGGTTTTCTTCAGTTCCTTGAGGTAAAGTGCCCCAGCAGCCATAGACTGAAAGGTGTTGTTGGAAACCCGAAAATAGTACGGTTGGAAATTGTCAACGGTCAGCCTGGTGGAAGCATGATCAGTTCCGACAAAGATGACTTTATTCTGCGCTGAAACTTCGGTAACTGCCAACCCAACACCAGAGCTGACAACACCGAAAAGAAAATCAACCTCCTCGTCGGTAATATACCGCTTCGCAACCCGAACGGCATACGCAGGTTTTGCTTTACTATCGGTAAAGTATGCCTCGATCTTGTAGCCGTTCACTCCCCCTTTGCCATTGATTTCATCAATAGCCATTTCAGCAGCAGCAACAGAATCCTTTCCATATAAACCAGCACGGCCGGTCATGGGATACATGGCACCGATTTTGATAACCTTGTCGGCGCTTAAAGCAGCCATAGGGGCTAGCACAAACGCCACAATTGTTAACAGAAGCAGGGTTACAATTTTCTTTTGCATTTCAATGTCCTCCTTGCTTAAATTGGGTTGGCACAAACCGTCAGCATCGTTCACGTCACTCCTTAACTAAGCAAGCATTAGGCCATATATCAAAACAATGTTTGCCAAAGTCACGAACAACTGCCCGGAAATAAGAGATTGACTTGTAAAACTCCCCATCTAGAGATCATGCAAAAAACCGGAAAATCTTTTACAAAGATTACTATTCCAGACAACTACTACATAAGGTTATTGCAGGAATGCAAACTGATCGACAGCTAGGATCTCGTATCTATCGATATTTGTATACAAAAATTAGTTTTGGATTTTTTTGCAGAACTGCAAGTTATTGCAGTCTTGCAATGACAGAGAGGATGCGAGGCGGGTAATTTAGTTGGAACCGTTAATGTTGTATTTCTCCATTTTACGCCACAAGGTTGATGCATGGATGCCAAGGAGTTCTGCCGCGTTTTTCAAGCCACGGCTTTCCTTCAGGGCATTTACGATCATACTGGCTTCAACTTGTTCTAGCGATTTTTTCAGATCCATCCCCCTTCCTATTACGTCCTGAAACGATGTGGCTGGAGACTTGAATTCATAGGGTAAATCAGACATACCAATAAGGTCCCCCTCACTCATGACAATAATTCGTTCTACGATGTTGATCAACTCCCTAACATTTCCCGGATACGAGTAGGCTTTGAGCGCGCCAACAACATCAGGAGAAAAACGCTTGTTCAAACCTTTCGCACGATTAAAGTTGTCAAGAACATGAAAGGAAAGTGAACCTATGTCATCGGTTCGCTCTCTTAACGGCGGAATATGTATAGGAATAACATTGAGGCGGTAATAGAGATCCTCCCGAAACCTTCCCTGCTCCATCAAATCCTTCAGGTTCCGGCTTGTGGCAGCAATAATGCTGATATCCACCCTAGTCCTGCGAGTTGCCCCTACCCGAACAAACGCCTTATCCTCAATGACTTCCAGCAGCTTGACCTGCAATGAAGGAACGAGTTCGCCGATTTCATCTAAAAAAACCGTGCCCTCGTTTGCGGCCTCGATCAATCCAATCTTGCCGGCAGAAAGAGCCCCGGTAAACGCACCCTTATCATATCCGAACAATTCGCTTTCAAGCAGCGCCTCAGGGATAGTGCCACAGTTAATCTTCACAAAGGGTTTATCTTTCCTCGGACCCATCTGATGAATGATCTTGGCCAGCATGCTTTTTCCCACGCCCGATTCGCCCAGCAGGAGCACTGAGATACTACTCCTGGCAGCCTTGGCTGCCAAGCGTACCACCCGAACCATTGCCTGGCTTTTCACCACCATCTCCTTCAGGGCATGCTCTATTCCATCATGCTCCTGAATGAACTGGAAATAGCGTTTGTTGATCTGTTTACTTTCCTCAAGCTCCAATCTCAAGGAATTAAGTTCCGTAATATCCCTGACATTGGTAACCACCAAGGCAATGCCATCACTATCATCATAGATGGGAGTTCCCGTAACAATTACCTGCTTATCTCCCATGACTTTCTGCATAATAGTAATTGGACGCTTTTTCTCTAAAACCTCCAAGGTTACAGAATGATCAAACACCTCTTCATTGACCAGATCTTTCATATTCCTGCCGATCAGGCCTTCTCGGTCCAGTCCGGTAATCCGCTCATAAGCACGGTTGACGCGGATAGTATTTGCGTTGCCATCAGTTATATACAGCCCGTCATAGGATGATTCAAAAATTGCGGCAAGCTCCCTGTTAAGCTCTTGAAAGGTCTGCAACTGAGATATGATAGTTTCATATTCTGAGATATCCTGGAATACCGAGATCACCCCAAAAATCTGGCCATCGTGGTAAATGGGTGTTCGGTTCGCTATGATTGTGGCTTGGGCAAGTTCGATTTTTTTCCCGATATGGGGTACCCCGCTTTTGATAACCTGCTGCAAATCCGGCCACGATTCCGGCCGGAGCTTTGCCATATGCATACCAACAACTTGTCGACTGTCACTATCTCCAAAGATGCTCCTGGCCTTCTTGTTATATACTCGGACAATGCCATCTCGGTCGATAACGACTATGCCATTATATGCCGAGTCAAAAATTGCATTCAACACTTCAGATAACGGACCACCGAGCTTTAGAAGATCCAAGCACATATCAGAGCAGCTATCAACCATCTTTCAAAACCAGCGTAAGTCAAACGGTTTCAATAGTACCAACGCACTTTTAAGTTCATCAAATTCTTCTGGCCAATCATTGATTTGAGCTTCATCACGATAATCATGCCCAACCATATACCCCACACTATTAGAAATCAACAAGCATGATGATGCTCATCACCAGTACCGGTCACTGTGACATAGCCAATCCAATGAGTAATAAGCATACCTGTGTCCACTGTAGCACTGTAATAACTATTGATACCCTGGGGAAAATAGGTTGTTAGATCGTTACAGGTAATTTCTTCACGAATTTGCGTATGGAGATCCCAGCCGGATTGCAGAATTGCAGGTGTTATATATTTTGAGCGGATATCTTGCCCGGATAGAGTTTTCTTAAACAATCTCCAATCCTTATGGCGACTTTTTATGGATAAAATTATCACTCATTAATTGTACCATTATGTCAGTGGGCTACCCAGTTGTTTCCCACATATCTTGACTACTGCGGTATATTGAAGATTCGTTTTTCACGCACAAAACGATGTTTACGCTAACACCGTTTTACTCCATCTGTCAAATCCATTCATCATAAGGGGTTAACGCTACATATATTAATCAATGAGGCCCATTTCATTCTCATAATTCCTTTCACCACCAACCTTACTCAACAGGAGAGCCAAACCATGACCATTCGTCTACCACCCGACACCATTTTAGCCCACATCTTGACCATCTTCGGCAAAATAAAGGTGATTCATGGCTTACTGTGCAAGACTGGGCTCTGCGCCAAAAAGCTGAAGGCAGGAGCGGTTCTCCTGGTTCATCATAACGGAAAATCCGGAAATCAGCGGGGCACAAGCCGGAAAGAGGATGTTCTCGATACTGTTATCCAGCTTAAAAATCCGGTTGATTACAATCCTGACCAGGGAGCCTTACTTGAGGTGCACTTCCGAAAATCTCGGAACCTGACCGGCGAGTGTGTAAGCCCCTTTGAAGCCAGACTTACTATCAATAATGGCTTACAGGAATGGCAAACAAAAAGCCTGGAAGATTCCAACATGACCAAGGTAAGGAAGCTCCTAGCTGAAGGCTACTCTCAAACTGGCATTACTGATAAACTTGGCCTCAGCAAGGGGTATGTCTCCAAATTAGCAAAAAAGATTAGAGAGGATAGGTAAGGCCCACCTCAAGTTTCCTGTTTCCTTTACTTAGGGGAGGAAACAGGAAACCTGCCCAATCACATCTCTTCTTCAGGCAATCCTCAGCCCTATTGAAGCATACCATGAACATGGCACAGACAATGACTCTTGCATGCGCTAATTTTTTGCAAACAACCGGCACCCCTAGACGGGAAATATCATTGCTCGTACTCAGCTTTCATTTGGGATCACACATGAAATGTGGGGTA
>JAFGSY010000049.1 GCA_016934315.1 Candidatus Anaeroferrophillus wilburensis
ACGGGTGACTCAGAGCTTAACACATTGTCCAATTTTTGGGGACCACCGTAGGTGTCTGCTCAATCAAGGTTGTTATCCTACTTTCGCTACCATCGGTGACCGTCTATGTCAATCATATTCATTCCCATCATGGTTCTGATATGCTGCTATTTGGGAATAGAAACCCTAAATCATGTAAAAAATTACCCATATATTTCACGGATAATGACGAGGTTGCGTACTGAGGCAGAGAAAGAATGAACTTCTCCTGTATGTATAATGGGTTACCTCCCTGCAGCGGGGCGTGGCGTCCAGCCCTTTTCTGCTGCCTGGCAGCTACTGGCCTATAATACAGCCGCTGCTTGTTTGGCCATGGTGCCTGTTCACACGGATATATTCTTGCACAACACCTATGGATTTGCTAGAGTTCTTCTTCATCCTCGTGGGGGTGGTTTGCGTTGTTGGGAGTTGTTGAATGATTTCAGGGTCGCCGTGGTTTGGCTTCGGGTGTCGGCAGCTGCCATTCATTCCGATAACCGGCCCGGTGAGATTTGTTTTGCAGCATGGAGCTATGCATGGAACAGCTATATGTGACGACACCGGTGGCACACTTGATCCAGGCATTCGAGACCTTTCCCGATTTGGCTGTGGCGCCGGAAATTTTTATCAACGCGAACGATTTGCGGCAGCCTGATACGCTTGCTTCTTTTCATGCTATTGCCCGCCGCTTGCAGGATCTGGAGATGTCCTGCACCATCCATGGACCATTTATCGATCTGTCGCCTGGCGGATTTGATCCGGATGTCGTTGCTCTTACCAATAAACGCTTTCTCCAAACCTTTGAGCTGGCTGCTATCATTCATCCCCGGGTTGTGGTTTTTCATTCCGGCTATGATCGCTGGAAATATGCCTTAAACCTGTCTCTGTGGCTGGAAAACAGCAAGCGTTTCTGGACACCGCTTCTTGAGGAGGCAGAAAAGACAAATACCTTTATTGCCCTGGAAAACATCTTTGAAGTATCGCCCATCGGCCTGAAGACCCTCTTTGAAGCCTTGGATTCGCCGCGCTTAGGGGCTTGTTTTGACGTCGGCCACTGGCATCTTTTCGGGACAACTACCCTAGACGAGTGGCTGACCGTGCTGGGGCCTCATATTTTTGCGTTTCATCTCCACGACAATGCCGGTGAGGCTGACGATCATCTGGTCCCCGGCGAAGGTACCATCGATTTTATGGCCTTGAAGCAGCACACTTCCGCTCTGCAGATCAAACCATTATCCTATACGTTCGAACCCCACAATCGGCAGGATATTGCCCGTGGTGTTGCCTGGTTTAGACAGAACTATGGACTATAAATTGTTGGGCGGGGTGAGCCGTCCAGGCCGCTATCTTAATCATGAAATAAATGCCGTGCACAAGGAGCCAGGGCCAGATCGTCTGCATCTGGCCCTGGCGTTTCCCGATGTCTATGAAATCGGCATGTCCCATTATGGGTTTCTCCTCCTTTATCAGCTCCTGAATCGACGGCAGGAGTTCTTTTGTGAGCGGGTTTTTGCCCCCTGGAGTGATTTTGCTGCCAACCTGCGCAGCTGCCAGACGCACCTGTTTTCCCTTGAAACCAAAACCCCTCTGGCCCAATTCGATCTCATTGGTTTTTCTCTGCAGTATGAGATGTCCTACACTAATGTTCTGACAATGCTGGAACTGGCCGGCATACCGTTGGAGGCAGAACAGCGTACCGGTCTGCCATTGGTTATTGCCGGTGGTCCCAGTATGGTCAACCCGGAACCCATCGCCCCGCTGTTCGACGCGATTTTGGTTGGGGATGGTGAGGAAGCCTTTCCCCAAATGGCTCAGGTGGTGCTGCAGGGCAAGCAGCGCGGTGCCGGGAAAGAGAAGCTGCTGGCAGAGTTGGCGGCGGTAGAGGGGGTCTATGTGCCCTCTTTTTTTTCCATGATGTGGCATGATGACCGTTTGGCGGATATTGTTTGCCGGAAACCGGGGTATGAGACGGTGCGCCGGCGGATTTTCAGTGACTTGCAGCAGGAAGCACTTCCTGATGCACCGCCGGTACCGCTGATTACGGTGGTCCATGACCGGCTGGCCTTGGAGATTTCCCGCGGCTGTACCCGAGGATGCCGCTTCTGCCAAGCCGGGATGATCTATCGGCCGGTACGGGAGCGACCAGTAAGCCAGTTGATCGAGAGTGCTATCGCCTGCCGCCGGCATACCGGTATTGATGAACTCTCGCTGCTCTCCCTGAGCGTTGGTGACTACAGCCAACTGCTGCCGTTGGTTACCGGTCTCAAAGCGGCCTTTGCCGGTGAACAGGTGCAGTTTTCCTTTCCTTCCGTGCGGGCCGGGCTGCTCAGCGATGAATTGCTCCAGGCGTTGAAAGGCGGTCGCCAGGGTGGGTTTACCATTGCCCCGGAAGCCGGTACTCAGCGTCTTCGGGATGTCATTAATAAGGGGCTCACCGAAGAGGAAATTCTTGAAACCGCCAGCCGGCTGTTTGCCAACGGCTGGGACTTGTTAAAGCTGTACTTTATGATTGGCCTGCCGACGGAAACCGATGCCGATCTGCAGGGCATTATCGATCTCTGCCGCCAGGTGCTGGCTATGGCGCGGCACAAGCGTCAGCGGCTCAATGTTTCCGTTTCCACGTTTGTTCCCAAGGCCCATACGCCTTTCCAATGGGAGAGGCAGATTGGTCTTGCAGAAACCAGGCGCCGCCAGCAGTTCCTCTACGAGGGGCTTCGTTCTGTCAAGCGGCTGCAGGTGAAATGTCATGACGGCCGTTTGAGTATGCTGGAGGGGATTTTCAGCCGCGGCGACCGCCGGCTCTGGCCGGTTTTACGGGAAGCCCACCGGCTAGGCTGCCGCTTTGATGCTTGGAGTGATCAGTTTGACTATGCCGCCTGGCAAACCGCTTTCAGCAATTGTTCTCGTGACCTGGAAACTCTGGCCGGCAGAGGATTTGGGGAGGATGAAATGCTTCCCTGGGACCATATCAGAACCGGTGTTACGGATGCATTTCTCCGGGCAGAACTGGTACGGGCAAAACATCTGGAGCCGACCCCTGATTGCCGGCAGAGCGGCTGCCAGGAATGCGGCGTCTGCCAGCCGGCAACGGGCATCAGCCTCAAAATCCAGCCCAGTGCAAACGTGCCATTGACTGTCTCGCCAGCTTCTGCCGGCCCGCCGGCAGAGCCTGAAACCTGGAGTTATCTGCTGGCCTATCGCCGGGATAAGCAATTAGCCTTTCTTTCTCATCTGGAAACGGTGACGTTGTTTGTCCGGGGTTTGCAGCGCCTGGGAGTACGGCTGGCCTATTCCCATGGGTTCCATCCCCATCCCCGTTTGAGCTTTGCCCATGCCCTGCCTCTTGGTCTGGCCAGTGAAGAGGAATTCCTGGAGTGCAGAACGCTGGAGCCTTTAGAGCTGGAGACTCTGGCTGACCACTGGGTGAGGCGCATGCCTGCCGGGTTGCAGCTGATCTCCTGCATGCTGCAGTCGTCCCGGCTGCCAGCTCTTGACCGGCGGCTTGCCGGTTGCCGGTATCGTCTTCAGAGTCTGTCAGCCGAGGTGCAGCAGCGGCTGGCGGAGCGTGTCCTGCAGGAGCTGCCCTTGGCAACCTTGCCTTTTGTCCGTCGAAAAAAGGGCAAGGCGGTGACCGTTGACTTTGCGCCGCATATTCTTAAGCTGGAACAGCCGGCTCCTGACCTGTTCACGATTACCGTTCAGGTTGTCAATGGTCGCAACCCCAATATTTACGATCTGGTGTCCGCCCTGATGGGGAGTGATGAACGTCAGGACGCGGGTTATGAAGTAATAAAAGAGAGCAGTATGCTCAGTGATGGCAGCAACGGGAGGGCATATGGCAGCTGAACTGCTGATAAATTGGACTGAGGTGGAAACCCGGGTTGCTCTGTTGGAGAACGGCATTCTGGCGGAAATTTTTTATGAGCGCAGCCGTGACCTGGGGATTGTCGGCAATATCTATAAGGGCAAGGTTGTCCGGGTGTTGCCGGGAATGGATGCGGCATTTGTTGACATCGGACTTGATAAAGCCGCCTTTCTCTATGTTTCCGACATCTGCCGGCTTGACGAATTAGAGCAGGTTTTTACGGCCTCTGATGGCGAGGAAGACCGAGACCCTTTTCCCTTTGAAGAAGGTGGATTCCCCATTGAACCCGGGTCTTCGGAGGTGCTTATCGGCGATCTGCTGCAGGAGGGGCAGGAGATCCTGGCCAGGGTATCCCGTGAGCCGTTCGGCAGTAAAGGGGCCCGGATTACCACCTATCATTCCCTGCCTGGCCGCTATCTGGTGTTGCTGCCCACTGTTAACCACCTGGGGGTTTCCCGCAAAATCGTTGATGAAGAGGAGCGCCGGCGGCTGAGAGAGCTGGCAGCGGCCATGAAGCCTGTCGATATGGGACTTATTGTGCGGACTGCCAGCGAAGGAACAGACGCCAAGGCCCTGGCTCATGATCTGGATTTTCTGCTCAAACTGTGGGAAAGTATTCAGCGCAAGCAGGAAGGACTCAAGGCGCCAGCCCCGGTATACCAGGATTTACGTCTGCCGGAGCGGTTGATTCGCGATCTTTATAACGCTGATATTGATCGTCTGCTTATCGATTCAGAGGTTGAATGCCGCAATTTGCGCGACTTTGTCAGCACCTTTTTCCCCGGCATGCACTGTACCATTGAACTGTATCGGGGCGGACAGCCTCTGTTTCAGGCCTATGACATTGAAATGGAGGTCAACAAGGCGCTTGATAAAAAGGTCTGGCTGAAGTCGGGAGGTTCGATAGTCATCGAGTCGACCGAGGCCCTGACTGCCATCGATGTCAATACTTCGCGTTTTGTCGGTAAACGAAACCTGGAAGATACGATCCTGAAAACAAATCTTGAGGCGGCCAAAGAGATTGCTTTTCAGCTGCGGCTGCGTAATATTGGCGGCATCATCATCATCGATTTTATCGATATGGAATCAAAAGCCAACCGGGAGCGGGTGTACAGTGTTCTTGAAGAGGCATTGAAGCGGGATAAAGCGAAAGCCAATGTCTTGAAAATTTCAGAGTTGGGCATGGTGGAGATGACCCGGGAGCGGACCCGTAAAAGCCTTACCCGCTACCTCTGTGATCCCTGTCCCTATTGTGAAGGTCGGGGGTTCGTCAAATCCCAGGCGACGATCACCTATGAGATTATCAGGGAGATCCGCAGCTACAGTGATGCTGCTGACGTCAAAGAGGTGGTGGTGATGGTCAGCCCCGACGTTGCTGACTATCTCTATGATGCCGCAGGTTTGACGATTGACTCGTTGGAACTGGAGATGGCCAAAAAGATTACCATCAAAAAAGTGGAGCCTTTCCATCAGGAGGAGTATGAAGTCATCGGCCAGCGGTGATTGTGTCGATTATGGCCTTTATTTTTCCTGTCTGGTACCCTTCGGGGAATCCCCGTTCCCCAACAATGGTGCCACTCCCGCCTGCAAGGGGGGTATGCCGCTGCCTGCCACCGTTCTGGCCGCAGGAGAATGTGTGCGGCGTTTGTTTAGGGGGCAGACTCGCTGGTGAGCATTAACTGGAGCAGGCTAGGACATTTTGTTGGTCCGTCTTTGCCCCCTTGGTAGTGACCGCTATCAACCTGGAAAACACCGGCCAGTCCCATTGTTTAAGCAACGTGGTCAATAGCGGCGTCCTGCCCTTCAATTCGGTTAAATTTTACAGGCCCTGGTTGAATTTTTATCGCCGGCCTCTGCCAGCCTCTGTCATTGATCCCACCTCTGTCCCTTGCTGGCTGGCCCTCATGCCCATCTCGGGCATCCGGGGTTTTTGTTCTGCAAACGAAGTCTCGTCGAAAGATAGTGGTATATATATTGCTTTTCTTTAGCAACTTCCTGCTTTTTTATATGTCTGGAGACAACGATGTCGACGTTGGTTCCTCGTGGTATCAGCAGAGACGGGAATCTTTTCATTAAAATCCTTGCAGGGCACGGTAGGTGGAGGCCGTCCCTGGGGCATTGATATGATTTCAACTGGAGGATAGTATGGCCGAAATTAGAAAACTGAAAGCAGCAAAACTGATGAAAAAGGTGATGGCCGATCATTTCTATGAAATTGATGCGGCGGTGAAAGCCGGCAATCCGAAGGTTGCTTGGTGTACCAGCGTCGGCCCGGCCGAGCTTCTTCGGGCCATGGGTTTTGTGGTCTATTTCCCGGAAAATCATGCGGCGATTCTGGGCGCCAGCCGGACCGCCACCGACTATATCCCGGCTGCCAACGCCATCGGCTACTCGCCGGAAATCTGCTCATATCTGACTGCAGATGTTGGTGCCTATCTGAAAGGATTTACTCCTTTGGCGAAAATTTATGAAGGCATAGATTCAATCCCGAAGCCGGACGTACTGGTCTATAACACCAATCAGTGCCGCGACGTCAAGGATTGGTTTGAGTGGTATGCGCGGCGCTGGAATGTGCCCTGTCTGGGCATCGAAAGTTATGTCAATGTTGGCGCGGTTACTGACACCCACGTTGCCGGGATCAGCGGTCAGTTCAAAAAGCTGGCCGAAGATCTCACGGCGATTACCGGCAATAAGCTGGATATGGACAAACTGGCGGAAACCGTCTGGCTGTCGCGCAAATGTTCCGATCTGTGGCGGGATGTGCTGGAAATGGCAACCCGCAAGCCCAGCCCATTGACCTTTTTTGATGGTACCATTCACATGGGGCCGGCGGTGGTCATGCGGGGTACCCAGGTAGCGGTTGACTATTATGAGACCCTGCTCAAAGAGCTGCAGGAATGGGTTGACGAAGGGGTGGCTGCTGTTGAGGGAGAAAAATACCGTATTTACTGGGAAGGAATGCCCATCTGGGGCAAGCTACGGGAAAATGCCCAACTCTTTCTCCGCTTGAAAACCGCAGTGGTGGCCTCCACCTATTGCAACAGCTGGATTTTCAGTGCCCTAGACGGCGATGACCCTTGGGATTCCATGGCCCGGGCCTACACAGAACTCTTTATTGTCCGCGATGATGACTATAAAGAGGACTACTTTTTAAAGATGAAGAAGCTTTTTGACTATGACGGCATTATTTTTCACGATGCCAAAACATGCCCCAACAACTCCAACTGTCGCTATGGCCTGCCCCAGCGTCTCCAGGGCAAGGCCGGCATTCCTTTTGTAACCATCGACGGCGATCTCAATGATCTGCGCTGTTATTCCGAAGAGCAGGCGATTACCAAGATTGAGGCTTTTATTGAGCAGTTGGGAGAGAGGAAGTAATGCCTGCTGAGTTCTACGCCGGTATTGATGTGGGTTCCACCACCACCAAAGTGGCGATTGTCGATGCTGCTGGTACGCTGTTGGCTGAGGCGGTGGACAAGAGTGGCTTTGATTTTGCCGGAGCTGCGGAAACGGTTTTCTCTCGGGCGCTGGCGGTGCTGGATGCTGATCGCCTGCAGGTAAAACGAGTGGTGTCAACCGGCTATGGCCGCCGCAACGTGGCTTTTGCCGACGAGATGCGGACCGAGATTTTTTGCCATGCGGCCGGTGCCTATCACTATTTTCCCGAAGCCCTGACGATCATCGATATTGGCGGCCAAGACAACAAGATTATCCGGGTGAATGCCGGTGGTGAGCGGGAAAACTTTGCCATGAACCGCAAGTGCGCCGCCGGCACCGGGGCGTTCATCGAGGAGATTGCCTATCGCCTGGGGATCGATCTTGGCAGTTTGAACGGCTTGGCGGAAAAAAGTGAAGATGAGGTTAGTATCGGTTCTTTTTGTACGGTGTTCAGCTGTACAGAGATTCTCGGCCTGCTGCGCCGCGGCACCAAGCCTGAAGATATCGTCAAGGGGGTGTTCCGCTCGGTGGTGAAGCGGGTGCTGGAGATGGATAGCATTACCGGTAAGGTAGTGTTGACCGGCGGTGTGGTGGCCTATAACCCGATTATCGCCAGGATGATGGCTGAAATGACCGAACGGGAAGTGGTGGTGGCCCCCCACCCACAGGTCATCGGCGCCTATGGTGCGGCTCTAACAGCTCGCAATCTCTAACACGTCATCGGGGTGGGAGCGTCATGCCGGCAGTGAAAATCATAACTTTGAGAAAGAATAGTAAGGAGTGTGTACGATGCTGGACGCATTATTTCGACCTAAATCAGTAGCGGTTATTGGCGCTTCGAATCGGGAGCTGACCATCGGTTACCGCATTGTTCAGAATCTGGTGGACAGCGGCTATCAGGGGCCCATTTTCACGGTCAATCCGAAAGCGCCGTTCATCAAGAACTTTGTTGCCTACAAGGATATTACCGATGTTCCTATGGATGTGGATCTGGCTCACATCATTGTGAAAAATACCCGGGTGCCGGAAGAGATCGAAAAATGCGGCAAAAAAGGGGTGAAGGTGGTTATTGTCAATACGGCCGGATTTCGTGAAATTGGTCCTGAAGGCATCAAGCTGGAAGAAGAGATGCTGGCGGTGGCAAAAAAATATGGCGTCCGGGTCTTTGGCCCCAACTGCCAGGGGGTGATGAATTCCGATCCCGAGGTGCGTGCCTACTGCAACTTTACCTTCACCCGCATGGTTCCGGGTTCCATCTCGGTGATGGCCCAGTCCGGCGGCGTTGGTGAAGTGATCAACAACCGTCTCTTTGAAATGGGTTTGGGTTTTCGCATGTATGCCTCCTACGGCAACCAGAGTGATATCAATGCTACAGAAATCCTAGCCTATTGGGGGGATGATCCCGGGACCAAGGTTATTCTGCTGCACATTGAAACCCTCTCCGATGCCGCCGGTTTTGCCAAGGTGGCCGCGGAGATCACCAAGAAGAAACCCATTCTGGCGATGAAGACCGGTCGCACCAAGCTGGGGGCCAAAGCGGTATCATCCCATACCGGCGGCATGATGGCGGTTGACACCTCCACCAACCTGCTGTTGGAAAAGTGCGGCATCCTGACGTTTAATGATGAGGAAGAGCTGTGCCAGGCGGCTCGGGCGCTGTCGGCGCTGCCGGCGGCAGCGGGCAATCGGGTTGGCATCATTACCAATACCGGCGGTCCCGGAATTATCGTGACGGATGAGATCATCGAGCATGGTTGTGAAATGGCCGAGCTGACTACCGCCAGCCAGCAGGTGCTGCGGGAGAACCTGTATCCTGAAGCCTCCATTGCCAATCCGGTGGATGTGCTGGCGACGGCAACACCGGAGCACTATCAGCTGGCCGCTGAAACCCTGATGAATGATCCCCAGGTTGATATTGTTTTTGTCAATTTTATCACGCCGTTTTTTGTTGATACCGAAGGGGTTGCCCGTGGATTGGTGAGTGTGGCGAAAACTGCTGACAAGCCGATGATTGTCGTGATGATGACCGAGAAAGAGGGCTGGGCATCAACATTGAAAATTTTTGCCGAGGCGGGGATTCCCACCTTTGATATGCCGGAGATCGGCGGCCGAGTTGCCGCATCCATGGCCCGTTACGCCCAGTTGAAAAAGCGCCAGGAGGCGACGGACGTCAGTTTTACCGATATTGACCGGGCTGCTGCGGACCGCTTGCTTGAGAAAACCCGGGAGAATGGTCGGCAGTTCATGTCCCAGTCCGATGCTTTCAGCCTGCTGGCTGCCTATGGGTTGCCGGTGATTGCCAACAGTGAAGTAGCTGATGGTGCCGGTGCAGTGGCAGCAGCTACGGTGATTGGTTACCCGGTGACCTTGAAGGTGGAATCGGAAGATGTTGTCCATAAATCGGATGCCGGCGGGGTGGTGCTCAACCTCAAGAACGATGCTGAACTGGAGGACGCTTTTGTCCGTCTGGGCGACTCATTTCCCGGCAGCCGGGTCTTTGTTCAGCAGTATATTACTCCCGGCGTTGAGATTATGGTTGGTGCCCACCGGGAGAATGCTGAACTGGGGCATGTGATTGCCTTTGGTCTTGGGGGGATTTTCGTCGAGGTGCTGAAAGATGTGATGTTCAGACTCAATCCGCTGACCAAAGAGGATATCGATGCCATGGTCAGGGGCATCAAAGGGTATCCTATCCTGGCGGGGATCCGCGGCCAGAAGGGCGTCGACCTGGCAAAAATAGAAGAGGTTATTGGTCGCCTCTCAGTACTCCTGGCCAACCATCCTAACATCGAGGAGATGGATCTGAATCCCATTTTTGCCTATCCGCATGGGCAGGAGCCAGGTTTGGTGGACGTCCGGATTAAGCTATCCTGAACCCCCAATGGTGATGAACCTGCAACAACAGCAAAAAGCTTCGCAAACCGGATGGCACAGTAACGGCTCCAGATTCGAGGCAAGCAAAACTTGAGGAATGAGGCGTACAGAAGGTACGCCGCAGTGACGAAGGTTGCAGCTTAACGAAGAAGGTGGTGGTGTTACGAAGCCATCAATTGTAAGGAGAAACGTTCATGGCTTTATGGCTTAATCTTGGTGATATGCTCCGGGTCAATGCGGTGAAGTATCCGCAGAATATTGCTTTTTGTGATAAGGAACGCCGTTTCACTTTTCCGATGGCTAATCAGCGGGTCAATCAGTTGGCCAACAGTTTGCTGGCCATGGGGCTCCAGAAAGGGGATACGGTTTCCTGCTTTCTGGAAAACTGCATTGAAATCTGTGAACTGTATATTGCTTGCGCAAAAATCGGCGTGATCATCAATCCCATCAACTTCCGTCTGGTGGCACCGGAAGTGGAGTATATCGTTACTAATGCCGATGCTAAAGCCTTTTTTGTCCACGATGAGTTTGTTCCGATGGTCGAGGAGATTCGTGCCCACCTGTCCCAGGTGCAGGATTACATCGTTGTCGGTGGCCGGCAGTCGGGCTATCGGGAGTATGAAGACCTGCTCACCGCCAACCCGGCCACTGAGCCGTCAGTCAAGGTCGATCCTGCAGATCCCTGGATTCTGCTGTATACTTCCGGAACCACCGGTCGCCCGAAAGGGGTTGTCCGCTCCCATGAATCCTATGTTGCCTTTTATCTGATCAACGGCTGCGATTTTTCCTTTGGGTCTCGGGATTTCGTGCTTACCTGTATGCCCCTGTGTCATGTGAATACCACTTTTTTTTCATTTACGGTCACCTATCTGGGGGGCAGCAATTACATCCATCCGGCCAGATCATTCAGGCCGGCAGAAATTCTCGATGTTGTCCAACGGGAAAAGATAACCTTCATCTCGCTGATTCCGACCCATTACAACCTTATTTTCAGCCTGCCGGAAGACCAACTGCGTGCTTTTGATCTGTCGTCAGTGCAAAAGTTGCTCTGTTCTTCAGCGCCAGCCCGTATTGAGCATAAGAAAGCTATTCTGGAATTGATTGCCGGTGTGCGCCTTTTCGAAGGCTATGGATCGACGGAAGCCGGCATTGTCTGTACCCTGATGCCCGAGGATCAGCTGACCAAGCCCGGCTCGATAGGCAAGGAATCTGCCGGGACTGACCTTGTGAAAATTCTTGATGACGCTGGTAAAGAGGTGGCTCCGGGGGAAGTGGGAGAGTTGTATTCCCGCAGTCCGATGTTGTTTGATGGCTATTATAAGCTGCCGGAAGCAACTGCCGAAGCGTTCGCCGGTGAATATTTCAGTGCCGGTGATATGGCCCGCCGGGATGAGGATGGGTATTACTATCTGGTTGACCGGAAAAAGAATATGATCATCACCGGCGGCGAGAATGTCTATCCTTCCGAGGTTGAGAATGTCCTGGCTGCCCATGAAGCGGTTTTTGATGTGGCGGTTATCGGCCTGCCTGATAAAAAATGGGGTGAGCGGGTTACCGCGGTGGTGATCCCTAAAGAGGGGCGCTCATTGACCGGAGAGGAGTTGATTTCCATGACCCGCGGTCAGCTTGCACCTTATAAATGTCCCAAGGAAGTTATTTTTATTGCTGCCGAGGAGATGCCCCGTACTGGGACCGGCAAGATTTTGCACCGGATTCTGCGGGAGCGCTATGCCAGTCAGTGATGGTTATCCAGCTGTTGCTTTGTGGGTAATGGTGTTCATGATTCTTCATTGTCGAAAAAGGGCCTGTTGTGCAGGCCCTTTTTCGACATCTGGGCTGCCGGCCTGTTGAGGTGGAGGTGGCGATTGGCAGGCGGGTTTTCAGGTTAAAAATAATGTGGTAAGCAGTTAATTTTTACCACCCTATGGGAGAGCCTGTCCTGCGTTAGTGCTCTGCTGCTGGCAAAACCCTATTATGTTTTTGGTATGTAAATTGCTTCTCCTTGGACCGGTTAAGGAAAACTGTCTGCGCGGGACGGATGGTTGTTGATAAAGGGATTAAGGAGTAGCTGATGAAAGTTGCGATTGTTGGTGCCGGTGGTTTGGGAGCCACTTTTGGCGCGCTCTTGACGGCCGCCGGTATCGATGTTACGATGATCGAGATAGACCGCCGCAGGGTGGAAAAGATTGGCACCGAGGGCCTTGACATGATTATGCCCGACGGGACCAAAAAGCATTTTACGCTTAAGATAACCGATGATGTCCATGCCGTTGGCGAGGTTGATCTGGTGCAGATTTCCGTCAAGGGCTACCATACTGCATCGGCGGCTGCAAGTGTTGTACCCCTGGTCGGCCCCCGGACCTATGTGCTGTCGGTGCAGAATGGTCTTGGCAATCTGCGCCGAATTGCCGAGCATGTGCCGGCGGCTCAGGTTATCGGCGGGGTGACTGCTTTAAGTGCCATGCCTCTCGATCTCAATCTAATCAAATTTAACGGCGGCCATGGCGGGGTTGCTTTTGGTCGCTTTGACGGTGTCGAAGATCCCGGGCTGCAGGATGTTGCCCGTATGTTTGAGGTGGCCGGCATTGAGGCCCAGGTGATCAGTGGCAACGTTCAGGTGCCCATCTGGCGCAAGCTGATTGCCAATGTTTCCAATAACTGTGTTGCCGCGATCACCGGTTTTACCGGCAATCAGATGCTGGCCTGTGAGCCCATCTGCGATCTGATTGCCAAACTGGCGGAGGAAGTAGCCCTGGTAGCTCGGGCCGAGGGGCTTGATTTTGATGAATTGAATGATCCAGCCGGTTTTGTACTCCACAAAACGCTGCCTGGAGTCAAAGATAACAAAATTTCCATGCTTCAGGACGTGGAGGCTGGCCGGCGGACCGAGATTGAAACCCTTAATGCCGAAATAGTCAGGCTTGGCGCTGTGCATGGGATTCCCACCCCCTATAACCATACCATGACCTGTCTGGTTCATGCTCGTGAACAGCAGATGCTCTGGGATCAGCATCAGCGAACTTCAGCGAAGGATTAGCGGTGGTTTTCAGAAACTAAAACGCGTTGGTCGGCAGTCGATGGTTGCTCGATCAGCTTTCTGCAACTTACTAAAAGAAGGAGCAAGAGGATGTTTTCAAAAGCATTTATTCCGTATGGCGGCTACTTTTCATCGCCCTTTGCCCGCTGGCAGGGTTCTTTGGCCAATGAAAATGCCATCATATTGGCCTCGTCCACTGCGAAGCGCTGGTTGGCTGAAAAAAACCTTGATCCGGGACTGTTTGAATATCTGTTTTTTGGTTTTACCATTCCCCAGCATTATGGTTTTTATGCCAGTCCATGGGCGGCGGCGATGATGGGTGCCGATCGGATCCCCGGCTGCATCATCAGCCAGGCCTGTTCCACTTCAACCACCTGCATCTACCAGGCTGCTCTGGGGATTGAACAGGGCGAATACCAGAAAGCGTTTACCCTGATGGCTGATCGCTGCTCAAACGGTCCTCACCTGATCTGGCCCAACCCCAAAGGTCCCGGTGGCCAGGTTGAATCGGAGAACTGGCTGATGGATAATTTCGGTAATGATCCCTGGGCCAGAAATGCCATGATTGAAACGGCCGAAAATGTTGCCAAAGAGGGGGGGATAACTCGGGAAGCCTGTGATGAGCTGACCCTGCGTCGCTATGAGCAGTATGGTGCGGCCTTGGCGGATGACCGGGCGTTCCAGAAGCGTTATATGTTCCCGCTTGAATTGGCGATCAGCAAGAAAAAAACGGTCCTTTTTGCCGAGGATGAGGGGATTATGCCCAGTACAGCCGAAGGTCTGGCGGCTCTCAAACCGGTGCTGCCAGGTGGGGTTCATACCTTCGGTTCCCAGACCCACCCGGGTGATGGCAACTGCGGTCTGATAGTCACCGACCGTCAGACCGCAAAAGAACTCAGCAGCGATGCCTCGATTGAAGTTCAGGTGCTCTCCTATGGTTTCTCCCGGGAGAAGAAAGGTTACATGGCAGCGGCGGTAGTGCCGGCTGCCGAGCGTGCCCTGGCCAAGGCCGATATTACCGCCAAGGACGTAAAGGCGATTAAGACCCACAACCCCTTTGCGGTCAACGACCTCTATTTTGCCGGGAAGCTGGACATTGATGCCCATCAGTTCAATAATTACGGTAGCTCCCTGATTTTTGGCCATCCCCAAGGACCCACGGCCGGCCGGTGCATCATTGAATTGATCGAAGAACTGGCCATGACCGGCGGTGGTTACGGCATGTTTGCCGGTTGTGCTGCCGGTGATACGGCGGCCGCCCTGGTGCTCAAAGTAACCGGTGCCTAGATCTTTTATGGCCAGCAACAGGTTTTTGAAAAGTTTATTTCCACATAATTTATCAGCAAAGGGGAGAATGCAATGATTTGGGATCAAAAGATGGAGACCCTGCCTAGGGATGAGATGAAAAAGGTGCAGGGTGAGCGGTTGCGCAAAGTGTGTGAGCGGGTTTATAACAATGTACCGTTTTATAAAAAAGCCTTTGATGAAGCCAAGGTGAAGCCGGAGCAGATCAACAGCATTGATGACATCCGGCGGCTGCCCTTTACCACCAAGACCGACCTGCGGGACAGTTATCCCTATGATATGTTTGCGGCGCCCATGAGGGATATTGTCCGCATCCATGCCTCCTCAGGCACGACCGGCAAACCGACGGTGGTGGGCTATACCCGCCGTGATATCGAAGTTTGGGCGGATATGATGGCTCGCTGCATGTACGGTGCCGGCACCACGGCGGACGATATTGTCCAGAACGCCTATGGTTACGGATTGTTCACCGGCGGCTTGGGCGCCCACTACGGGGCGGAGCGGATTGGCGCGGCGGTGATCCCCATCTCCGGCGGTAATACCCAGAAGCAGCTCATGCTGCTGCAGGATTTCGGTTCCACCGTTTTGACGGCAACCCCGTCCTTTGTTCTCTATATCTATGATATGGCCCGGGATATGGGCATCGATATTGAAAAACTGAAGCTGAAGGTCGGGATTCTTGGTGCCGAACCCTGGAGTGACAATATGCGCCAGGAGATCGAGGAGAAGATGCAGATCAAGGCGGTGGATATTTTCGGCCTCAGTGAAATTACCGGCCCCGGAGTTTCCTGCGAATGTATCGAAGCCCAGAATGGTCTTCATGTGCAGGAGGACTTCTTCTATCCGGAAATTATTGATCCCGATACTGGTGAGCCACTGCCCTACGGTGAAAAGGGTGAGTTGGTGATCACCACCTTGATGAAAGAGGGCATTCCCCTGATTCGCTATCGGTTGCGGGATATCAGCAGCCTCAACCCCGAACAGTGCGTCTGTGGCCGGACGACCGTCCGCATGGCCCGGGTTTCCGGTCGCAACGATGATATGCTGATCATCCGCGGGGTCAACGTCTTCCCCAGCCAGATTGAGTCGGTGCTGTTGATGAATGCCGAGCTGGAGCCGCACTATCAGCTGGTGGTTGACCGTCAGGGAACGATGGATTCCCTGCAGGTGCAGGTGGAAGTTGCACCTGCGGTTTTTGATCGAGCCGAGAAAGCCATGCTGGCGATGGAAGGAGAAAGTATTTTTCATCAGGTTGCCGAATTGCAGGCGTTGAAAAAGAAGGTACAGCATGACATCAAGGATATTATCGGCGTGACCACCAATGTGGTTTTCAAGGAACCGAACAGCATTGCCCGCAGTGAAGGAAAAGCCCAGCGGGTAATCGATAAGCGGAAATAGACAGAGAGGTAATCATGGCAGAACAAATGATCATGTCGGGGAATGAGGCCATTGCTCGGGGAGCGTATGAAGCGGGGGTTCGCCTGGCTGCAGCATATCCGGGTACCCCGTCGACTGAGATTCTTGAAAATGTAGCTCAGTATGAGGAGATTTATAGTGAGTGGTCACCCAACGAAAAGGTGGCCCTGGAGGTTGGTGTCGGCAGTTCCATGGCCGGGGCACGGACGTTGGTGGCCATGAAGCATGTGGGCATCAACGTTGCCGCCGATCCCCTGTTTACCCTTTCCTATACCGGGGTTGGCGGCGGGTTGATCCTGATTTCTGCTGATGATCCGGCGATGCATAGTTCCCAGAATGAACAAGACAACCGGAATTACGGCAAGTTTGCCAAAATTCCGGTGATCGAGCCCAGTGACAGTCAGGAGGCCAAAGATTTTGTTTCCCTGGCGCTGGATCTCAGCGAGCAGTTTGATACCCCGGTTCTCTATCGGACCACAACCAGGATCTCCCATTCCAAAAGTATCGTTTCCCTTGGTGAGCGTACCGTCTCCGGCAGCGAACCGCAGCTGGAAAAAAATATGCCTAAATATACCATGCTGCCGGCTTTTGCCCGCCAGAAGCATCCGTTGATTGAGGAGCGGATTGCCAAGCTCAAAACGTATGCCGAGACCTCATCGCTCAACCGAGTGGAGATGGCGGATACCCGTATAGGGGTGATTACCAACGGCATTACCTATCAGTATGTCAAGGATGCCCTGCCCCAGGCGTCGGTTCTCAAGCTGGGGCTGACCTATCCGTTGCCGGAACAGCTGATCCGGGATTTTGCCGCCAAGGTCGATAAACTCTATGTCATTGAGGAGCTCGATCCTTTCTTCGAAGAGCAGATCCGGGTTATGGGGATTAAGGTGGACCATGGCAAAGACCTCTTTCCCATCTGTGGTGAATTCAGTACCCAGTTGATTAGGGAAAAGGTTGAGGGCTCATCTGCTGAGCTGCAGGCGGCAGCGGAAGGCCTGCCGGCCAGGCCGCCGGCGTTTTGCCCCGGCTGTTCCCACCGGGGGATTTTTACCATTCTGAAGAAGTTGAAAGTCTTCGTTTCCGGTGATATCGGCTGCTACACTTTGGGTGCTCTGCCGCCCATCCAGGCGCTTCACTCCTGTGTCTGCATGGGGGCCAGCATCAGCATGGCCCATGGCATGTCCCACGTTGTTCCCGCCAGTGATGACTTGACCCAGAAAACCGTGGCGGTGATCGGCGATTCAACCTTTTTTCACTCAGGGATGACCGGCCTGCTGGATGCGGTATACAACAAGGGCAGCTCGGTGATTATGATCCTTGACAACCGTACCACCGGGATGACCGGTGGTCAGGAAAACCCCGGTACCGGCAAAACCCTGGCAGGTGAAGATGCTATTGCTGCTGATATTCCGGCGATGGCCAAGGCTTTTGGCATCAAAGATGTTGTGCTGGTGGACCCCTATAATCTGCAGGAGATTGAAGATACCTTGCGGGAGGAGCTGGCGAAACCGGAACTTTCGGTTATTCTGGTTAAGGCTCCCTGTGTCCTTCGCTACCGGATCAGCAAGCCGCCGCTGCAGGTGGACCCGGAAAAATGTACCGGCTGCAAGCGGTGTCTCCAGGTGAGCTGCAATGCCCTTGGTCTGGTCGAAGAGGGCGAGAAATCATACGTGCAGATTGATCAGAATATGTGTATCGGTTGCAGCGTCTGTGCTCAGGTCTGCAAATTTGATGCTATTTCCTGAGCCGAAGTGGAGGATATGACGAAATGAAAACGACAAACATTTTACTAGCTGGAGTTGGCGGCCAGGGTGTGCTGCTGGCCAGTCAGATTTTAACCTCGGTGGCCATTGCGGCCGGGCTGGATGTCAAGCAGAGCGAAGTGCATGGGATGTCCCAGCGCGGCGGCAGTGTCACCAGCCATGTCCGGTTTGGTGAACGGGTCTATTCGCCGACCATTGACGACGGTAAAGCCGATGTCGTCCTGGGATTTGAGCGCCTGGAAGCCTTGCGAAATGCCCATTGTGTTGCACCCGGGGGAATAATCATATATAATACCATGCGGATCAATCCCAGTACGGTGGCTTCAGGGGTTGCGGAGTATCCCGAGGGTATTGAGGCGGGGATTGAGGCCTATGCCAAGAAGGTGTATGCGGTGGATGGCTTGGGTCTGGCGTTGCAGGCCGGCAATGCCCGGTCGGCCAATACGGTGATGGTTGGGGCGATTTCGCGCTTCTTGCCGCTTTCCGAAGATTTATGGGCCCAGCAGATCAGAAAAATCCTGCCGGCTAAACTGGTTGATCTGAATCTAAAAGCATTTGAACTTGGGGTTCAGGCAGTGGCCAATTGAGGCTTTTCCTGCCGCTGAGTGACGGGCTGATTCTACCAGGGGGCGGTATAACGCCCCCTGTCTTTTTTTCAACGGTATAGGCGTTGCACCGGATGTACGAAAAATCAATCTATCATACCAAAGAAGTTCTGGCATCTCTTTACCAGATCAGCCGGCTGACTACGGCTACCAACGGTCGTGATGACCTGATCCGTATAGTGCTCGAAACAATCATCAACGGCCTTCAGTATGATCGCGTTGCCCTCTACCTGCTGAAAGAAGGAACCTCCATCCTGGAGGGAGTGAGCAATGTCGGCTGCCAGGTGAATATCAAGGGATTGAAGTATGATCTCTACCGGGATGCCTGTGTCGAAACCCGGGTGGTCAACAGCGGTGAAATTATTTTTATCAAGGAGGGATGTGATTATCCCTTTTATACGACGGTCGACCTCAAACGCAATGAGGCGTTGAAGCGAACCTGCTGCGTGCTGCTGCCAATCTTTACCAACCAGGGTGTGGTGGGGACGATGCTTGCCGACCGCAGCCAGAGCCGGAAAGATATCGACCAGGATGATATCGAAATACTCGAAATATTCTGCAACCAAATCGGTATTGTGGTGGAGAACAAGCGCCTGCTGGACAGCAACCGGCGCAAAATTCTTGAATTGACCCTGTTGCAGAAAATTTCCCGCTCCATGAGTGAACCACGGGACCTGGAATCACTCTATCAGGTCGTGGTCAGGGAAGCGACCCTGCTGGGTAAAAGCCAGGGAAGCTGGCTTCATGTTGGTGCTGAGGGTGACGTGCTGACGACCGTTGCCGTTGACGGCTGTCAGGGGCATGACGTTGCCAGTCTCTATGTTCCTGAACAGGTTGTCGAGGTCAAAGCTGCCGGACGGACTGTCTATCGACCTCTGTCGGTGTCTACCGGTTCCAGCGAATCGGCGGCCGGGGTGTTGGCAGTGCCTTTGATGAGCGGCCGGCAGGTTATGGGCATTCTCAACCTGCTGTATTGGGAGCCAGGCGGCTTAGCCGGTGTCAATGTGGATGTGCTTGACATCTTCGCCGCCCAGGCGGCGAAAGCCATCGAAAATGTGACCTTCTACCGACATCTGCAGGAGGAGCGGGATTTTCGCGAAAACATCCTGCGCAGCACACCCAATAGTATTTTTACCCTTGATGGTTCTTTGCGGATTACCACCTGCAACCAACGGGCGCAGCGGATGTTCAGCGTTTTTGGTGATCTGCTGCAACGGCCGATGGTTGATGTTATCCAAGACAGCAGGTTCCGCCAGGCCCTGGTCCAAGTGGCTGAGGGTAAGCAGTCGGTGGTGCAGTTGGAAATAACTCCTGAGAAAGGACCCTTTCAGGAAAAATTTTTTTCGATCTCCATTACCGCCCTCCACCATGATTGGTCCCGGCAGCATGAGATTCTGGTGCTGCTTCAGGATCAGACGGAAAAAACCAAGACAGATCGAGAGGTGGAGCGGATGAAGCGGCTGGCAGCCATTGGTCAACTGGCGGCCGGTATCGCCCACGAAATTCGCAACCCCCTCACCGGCATGAATATTTCCCTTGATATTATCAGGGATCAGGTGACTGAGAGCGAACAGGCTGCCAGCTTATTAGATGGGGTGGTGCAGGAGATTGACCGATTGGAAACTATCGTTTCCTCACTCCTTGAGTTTTCGCGGACCGGCGTGCTGGAAAAAGGAACCATCCATCTCGGGCCGGTGCTGTCCCAGTGGTTCCCTCCTTTTCAGGAGCAGTGCAAGCGTTGCCAGCTGACGGCCGATCTTGAGATTGTCGACGGCCTGCCGCCGGTGGCCGGGGATGTGGAAAAGCTGCGGCAGGTGGTGATGAATCTCGGCCTCAATGCCCTGGAGGCCATCGAAGGTTCCGGTACGGTTTCCATCCGTGCGTTCCCCATTTCTGCATCGCAGATGGCTGTTCGTTCCAGTTCGGCGGATGTGTCCTCGGGATTGCTGGGCAACTGGCTCGGTCTTGCTATTGCCGATACGGGCGCCGGGATGAGCGAAGAGGTGAAGGAACGGATTTTTGATCCCTTTTACACGACTAAAAATCATGGTACTGGTTTAGGGCTGTCCATAGTTCATAATATTATTAAGGAACATGACGGGTGGATTGAGGTGAAAAGCGAGCCGGGAAAAGGCAGCTGCTTTACGATTGTTTTACCGGCGATGATAACCGAAGATGATGGTCAGGATCAGGAAGATGTCAAATCGAATACTTATTATTGATGATGAAAAACTGATCAGGGAATCGTTATCCCACCTGTTGACCGGGGCCGGCTACCAGGTTGAGGTGGCTGCTGATGGCAGTCAGGCCCGGCAGTTGTTTGCCGACCATGATTATGCTCTGGCGCTCATTGATTTGCGGCTGCCCGACTGCAGCGGTATTGATCTGCTGAAAACGTTCAAGGCGGAGCCGGAACAGGGTCCCATGTGCATCATGATGACCGCTTATGGTTCCGTGGATTCGGCAGTGCAGGCGATGAAGCATGGTGCCTACGATTATGTCAATAAGCCGTTCAAGTCAAAAGAGATTCTTTTGATTGTCAAACTGGCCTTGGAGGCCGGGCAGTTGAAGCGGGAAGTGCGCAATATTGTCAAAGCCCAGGTGAAGCAGTACAATATTGACAACATTATTGCGGTTGATCCTCTGATGATCAAGGTGCTGTCGGTGGTGAAGAAGGTTGCCGCCAACCGAGATGTCTCGGTTTTAATCCAGGGGGAAAGCGGTACCGGCAAGGAACTGATTGCCAAGGCAATTCATTACTTGAGTGACCGGGCGGCCAAACCGTTTGTCAGCATCAACTGCGCCTCCATTCCGGGAAATCTGCTGGAAAGCGAACTGTTCGGTTATGAGCGGGGGGCCTTTACGGATGCCAAGGCCCGCAAGCAGGGACTGCTGGAGAAAGCCGAAGGCGGGACGGTATTTCTTGATGAAATCGGCGACATGGACCCCTCCCTGCAGGCCAAACTGCTCCGCGTTCTGGAGGAGAGCAAATTCCGGCGGCTGGGCAGTGTCAACGATATCAATATCGACGTTCGTTTCCTCTCGGCCACCAACCAACTGTTGGAGAAACTGATCGAGAGGGGGTCATTCCGGGAGGATCTCTACTACCGCCTCAAAGTGATCAATATTACCATTCCGCCGTTGCGGGAACGGAAGCAGGACGTGGAAGTTTTGCTGAAGTACTATATTGACCACTTCAATTCCAAGCTGAACAAGCAGGTGACCGGGGTCAGCCCGGGGGCGTTGTCCTTTCTGCAGCAGTATCCGTGGCCGGGGAACATCCGTGAGCTCAAAAATGCCATTGAACGGATCATGATTCTGGAGGACGGTGATCTGATCACCGAGGAGCATCTGCCGCTGGAAATTATTTCCGCCAGTCGGGAAAAGGGCAAGTTCGGGGTTTTTCTGCCCCGGGAATACGATATCCGCCAGGGAATCGATTTCAACGAACTGGTGAAGTCGTTTTCCAGCTATCTGATTGAGGAGGCCATGAAGATTGCCGGCGGCAACAAGGCAAAAACCGCCCGTCTGCTGTCCATGGATCGGGGAACCTTGCGCTATCAGATCAAGAAGCTGGAGATTGAAGAGGAGTAAAGTAACGCTGTTGTCGCCGGCTTTTGCCGGGGTCGGGGCAATAATAATATTCTTGCCCCCCGTCCCGCCGATATGCTATAGGCGAAACCTGTTAGATCTCAGATGTCGGGGCGTAGCGCAGTCCGGTTAGCGTACCTGCCTTGGGAGCAGGGGGTCGGAGGTTCAAATCCTCTCGCCCCGACCAGTATGTTCAAGGGGTCAGCCTTAAGAGGCTGGCCCCTTTGTGTTTGTTGATAAACCTG
>JAFGSY010000050.1 GCA_016934315.1 Candidatus Anaeroferrophillus wilburensis
AAACCGTTGGCAGTCGTCAGACTGATCTCCACCACCTGGGGGCTGTGGGAAACGCTCCACTGCCGGAGAAAAGTATCCGTTGCCGCATATTCCCTGTTCTGCAGTTTTTCACGCAGCACATGGTTGAGAAACTGAATGTTCTTTTCAGCATTGCTTTCAATCTCCGCCAGATGAAAATGATGATCTGCCACGACCGCACGCCAGGCAATGACAATCTGAACCAGAACAACCAAAAGCAGGATAAACCAATAGGTTATCGGCTGTTTGGCGCGCAGCCTACCGTTCATTGCCCACCCCCTCCTCCTGTTTGGGCAAAGCAAGCATCTGCCGCAAACTATCATAATCGGCATCACATACCGGGGAGAATCCGGTCAACGACTCTTTAATGGCGTACAACACTTGCCGTCCTTCTGCAGTCATCTTGAGATTCAGCAGGGCGAGGCGCAGCCGCTCAACGGTCATCGCCGGCATGGTGCTGCTGGCAACAAAAAGATACTCAGCAACCGCCGGCGTCGCGGTCAGCATTTTCAGCCCCCTTGTCTTAAACCGTTGAAAGACGGCTTCTTTGACCGCCCCGGCCGCAAAATCACCGGCCAGCACCCCCAAGGCAACGTCCTCATGGGTTTTTAAAAACCGGTAGCGCCGCTCGGCAATGAGGTGCGGATTTTCCTGCTGCAGCATTGCCAGGGGAACCAGGTAGCCCATTGTTGAATGACGATCGACAAAAGCAAACTCCCCTTCTTCCAACGCCGCAAGACTGGTGGCCGGGCTGTCATTTCTGACGACCACCACCCCCCTGAAAAACGTTTCACCATCAGTTTCCTGGCAGGCAATCAGCGGTCTCGGGCCATACTTTTCCACCAGCATGACGTATTCTGCCGGCCCAAGATAGGCCATATCAACCTGGTCGTGGCCGGTGGCATCGATGTGATCCTGGTAGCTGCTGCCAATCCGGACAATGACAAGCCGGTCCAGTTCCTGGCCAAGGTAAGCCGCCAGCGGCGCAAACTTTTTTTCCAGTGTTTCATAGGGAAGGAAGGGGTGAATGCCCAGCAGTAGGGGCTTCTGGCTCCAGGCAGGGGTCGTGAGGATAAGAACCGACAGCATGATGATGGTCAACCGGATCATACGAAAAGTTCCCGGACCGCAAAAAATAAAGATACTGCCATTACCATGGCGTTTTTTCCAAGGAAAGCGGCCCCTGCGCCATCCTTTTACACCGGGGGAAGACAACCTAACCCCTGCCCAGCCTGTCGGACAAAGCGCTGCTCCATGACTTTGGTTCCCCACTGTTCCCCCCAGCACTCTTCCACCAACCTGAAACCGGCCTTTTCATAGAGATGCCGAGCGGCATCAAGGCCGGCAAAAGTCCACAGGTAGAGACTTTGATATCCTTTGCGATCACAGAACTCCATCGCCCGCTGGAGCAGCAGCCACCCCATACCGTGACCACGCAACGTATCTGAAACGATAAACCAGCGAAGGTGGGCACCCTGTTCCACGGCCCGCAAGCCATCAATGGCCAGACAGGCTTCAACGCTGCCGTTTTGCACAACAGACCACAAGGCATCCCGCTCCTGGTCAAAACGGCCGACAAACTCCCCCAGGCCGGCAGCCACCTTGGCTTCAAAATAGGAACCAAAACCCCAGTGCTGGTGGTAGTAGTCAGCGTGCATTGCCACCACCCTGCCAATAAGCCCGGGAACGTAACCAGCCTCAACGGTCATCCCGGAAGTGGAAGAATTCCCCCCATCTCCAGCACGTTTCATAACGCATCCCTTACACTTCAAGTGGCAGCGATTTCAGCTCTTCCATATCGCACAAGAACACCTAATCCACCATCACCAATCTTTTCAGCAGCGAAACACAGGCAATAATGAACACCATGTGTCCCCGACAAAGGAACAGAGACAATATAGCATATTTTTTATTTTTCGGTAGTGAAGAATGGGAAAGGACAGAGGGGAATGACAATGGGAACCCGGAGTACCGGTAAAGGACACTGAAAAGGTGACAGCGGTACCATTCTCTTCTTTATTCCAGGGGTTGTCGGATACCCGGCATTTCAGCTGAAAATTAGGCCAGTTTTTTCGCGCTGCCCCCCTTCTCATCGATGCTGTTTACAGTTGGTTTCACGGGTGAAAAAGATCAGGATACAGCCCAGCAGGGCCCAGGCCAGCATCAGGGAAAAACCATATCTAAAAGCGGTCAGGCTGTAGATTTTTATTCCGTTGATCATCTCACCTCCCCAGTAACGGTCAAGCACCAGGCCCACCGCCGGCTGCAGGAGCATGGGGCCGCTCATCACCCCCATATTGCAGACCCCGGAGACCGTCCCGGACAAATGGGCCGGCACCGATTCTTTAACGAAAGCAAAACCGATAATCATGCAGCCGGAGGCAAAACCAGCCACCAGCAGCATCGTTATCAATAGAAAAAGCGGCATGGCAGGTACAAAAATAATTATGATCCAGGAACCAGCCACCAGCCAGCAGCCTAAGACGTACAATGGCTTGCGTTTGCCTATCCGGTCCGACAGTCCTCCGAATACGGGACCGCCAACCGCCCAGGCCACTAACAGGGAGGAAGTCAGCGCCGCCGCCTGAGCCGGAGACATGCCATAATGGGTGGTCAAAAATGGGACTCCCCAGAGACCCGAGAAGGTCAGTACGCAGCCCACGACACCACCGGGAACCAGGCAAAGCAGCAGCGTATTCGGATAACGGAAGATTTCCCGGATACCGGCCAGCACCCCTTGACGGGGACTGCCGGATACTTCTGGCTGGTGGGCATGACTGGCATAACCCTTGTCCGCCGGATCATCACGAACCACCCACCAGATAGCCGCCGCCACCAGCAGCGTCAGACAGCCGGTGGCCAGCATCACCGGCTGCCAACCGATGGCATTGACCAGCAACCGCAATGGCACACCGGCAAAAACAGCACCGATAATCCCACAAAAAAGCGCCAGACCGGATGCCGTGGCATACTGGCGGGGGGCAAACCAATGGCTGGCTACTTTCAGCATGCCCACAAATGCAACCGCCACCGAACCGCCGATCAGCAAACGACCGAGACTTGCCCAGGCAAATGTTGGCGCAACACCGAAAACAAAACTGCCCACCCCAGCCACAAGAGCCCCGAAGCTGAGCAACCGGCGGGGTCCCCAGAGGTCTGCAAGAATACCGGTGGGGGTCTGCATGGCGACATAGCTGT
This sequence comes from Candidatus Anaeroferrophillus wilburensis, assembly GCA_016934315.1. Classification (NCBI taxonomy): domain Bacteria; class Deltaproteobacteria; order Candidatus Anaeroferrophillales; family Candidatus Anaeroferrophillacea; genus Candidatus Anaeroferrophillus; species Candidatus Anaeroferrophillus wilburensis. The sequence goes on from JAFGSY010000050.1 coordinate 3,217, forward strand.
AAAAGTAAAAGGCGGAAAGACTCCCGAGGCCGGTGGCACTGATCTGAAAATGCTGCATCAGTTCGGCTGTCATCACCGCCGGTGCCACCCGTTGGAAGAAACCGATCAGATAAAGAGCCGCTCCCAGCCCCCAGATTGTCCAAGCAAGTGAGGCCGGGGGGAATTTTCGCAAGGTATCTTCCATCCACAGAATCCTTTCAACACTGCAGGCACATATTAAAAAAAAGAATATTCAGATAAAGAGGTTGCCGGCTCTTACTGCTTAAGCTATAATGATTTTAAGGTCAAGAATCATCTGCACCTGCGGCTCGCAGTTTCTCTTGAAAAAATTTTGCAGGAAAGAAAAAATATTTTGATAAAAAACTTGCATTGCCTGATTCACTATGCTACAAGGGTGGAGTTGTTGTGCAGTGTCTATTTGTAGTCCGTAAATATACAAGAAGAAAGAACCGCACAATCCTCAGGTGAGGGCGTGCGGTTTTGTTGGTTTTAGGGCTTGAAACAAACAGACTGCAGTTCCGGCTTTTCAGTTAAAGTTGGAACTATTTTAAAAATTGGTTCCTGTTAAAGGAGCCGAGTAGCAAAGGAGTAGTAAAATGGCAGAAGGAACGGTAAAATGGTTTGATTCTTCGAAGGGTTTTGGCTTTATTGCACAGGATGATGGTCCGGATATTTTCGTCCATTTCTCCGCAATTAAGACTGATGGCTACAAAACACTTGATGAGGGCGCCCGGGTTAAGTTTGATGTTGTTGAAGGCCAGAAAGGCCCGGCGGCTGACAACGTTGTCACCCTGTAAACGATCTCTCTAAAGTTCAGTTAAAATGCCCCGCTCGATGCGGGGCATTTTTTTTATGCTATTCGACTCAAACCCTACTGTCAAAGAAAAAACCACTACCGATCTGGGCTTCCTTCACCTACCAATCTTTGGCAGCGGGAAAAACGGCTGACAGTTATTCACTGCCACCTTTCTTTTCCTGCAACTTTAGCAGCTTCTCATTCCAGTATCTCTTTTCTGCTTCCGTTTCAGACTGTTCGAGTCTTTCACGGTATTTCTTTTCCGCCTCAGCACCCTGTTCACCATAAGCTTTCTTTTCCTCATAGCGGTTCTGCTGCTTTTCCTGGTACTGATTTTCCTGAGCCTCCATCTCCTGCTTTTTCTCCTGCATCATGGATGTGCCGGCCGCCCCGTCTTCACGGTTGAAGCTCGCCTTGCCACTGGCATGATCATAAGCCTTCATGCTTGGCGCACTTTGGCCGCCGGACTGGCCGCCTTTTTTTGCCATCACCGCACCAGGCGCCATCATGATCACCATTGCCATCATACATAATGCTGCTTTTTTCATGGTTTCCTCCTCGACTGTTCTGTACGTTCTGGTTGTTTTTCCGTTACCAAAAACCAACTGCAGCGAATATCCAGCACAGTTGTTTTTTAAAATGATGCAATATTCCAGCCATACAAACACTACGCTGATCAAAAACGGCATAAGACAGAATGATCAGGGGGAACCCAGGCAGCCTGCTTACCGGCGGCAGCGCCCATGATGCCGTTTGGTGTGCGCATCGGAAAGCATACCAACCCTGTAAAAAATGTCAACCGGGAGCGCGGAGCTGTAAAAAACATTCTCCTGATGTAAGGTTTTACTGACATGATCCAGCCACCAGCAAAAAAGCAAAGCCATCACTGGCTTTGCTTTTTTCACCTGCAGACCGAAACTGATGTGCACCAAAAAACACAGGGTATTACTTGATTTTCAGCAACATGGTTGCCGGGTCAAGCTGGAGTGAGGTATCGGCACACGCATCACCCTGCCCTTTAAGAGCTTTGACATAAATATCCTTGCCATCCGGCTGCAACAGCAGAAGGACGTTAAACAGGTCATCAACATCCTGCAACTGCACCGGCAGACCATCTTCAGTGGGCTGTTCATGGCGATGAATCCTTACCGTAAACCAGACCTGCATGCCATGTCTGGCAGCCAGATCTTTCATCTCTTTAAGCTGCGTCCGCATTTCCGGCACAAAGGGAAGGCCGTCAACCAGGAGCACCTGGGGGGTGAAAATATCCTGATCAAGGAGCTCATTGACCCGCTCTTCAAGGCGGGCGGCACTGAACCCATCATTGGCAAAAGTCATGATGAAACGGTGCGGCAGGATGGTTTCCCAAAGGGCTTCGGTCTGCTCAATTTTGTACTGATCAGCCAGGTCCTGCACCACCTCTTTATACCAGAGATTCACTTTGCGAACCGGATCTTCAAAGCTGACATGCAGCACATTTTTCTGACGCAGCAGGGCGTTGAGCGCTATCTGGATAAGCATTGAGGTTTTCCCCACTCCGGCACGGGACAGAATGGCACCTAACTGACCGGGCTCAATAACATCTTCACTTTGGCCGCCAAGGACATTCAGCGGATTGCGGAGAATAAGATCATTTTTCAACATGGTAATATTCCTTTGTCTCAGGTAGATAATCTGGGCTTTGACAGGCAATGCACCCATCTGCTGTTTTACCATATCCACTGCTAGGCAACATCTTTCTTCGATTCAGCATATTTCTTGGCCAACTCTTCGCCAATCGCCTGGGGAACCTTTTTATAGGTGGAAAACTCCATGGTAAACTGGGCCTTACCCTGAGTGGAAGAACGCAGGACGGTGGAGTAACCGAACATCTCCGCCAGGGGAACCTGGGATTCCACCACACACATGTGTCCCTCATCCTGAGTACCGAGAATGATGCCCCGGCGCTGGTTGATGGTTCCCATCACCGACCCCTGGAACTCAGTGGGAGTTTCCACCACCACTTTCATGATCGGCTCCAGAATTGCTGCTCCAGCCTTGGCATATCCTTCAAGGAATGCGCCGCGAGCTGCCGCCTGAAAAGCCATTTCCGAAGAGTCAACCGAGTGGGAGGCACCATCGTTGATCACCACCTTCACTCCGGTAACCGGATATTCCATCTTCGGCCCCTTCTTGAGACAGGCCCTGAAGCCTTTTTCACAGGCGGGAATGAACTGGGTTGGAATGGAGCCGCCGACGATCTGGCTTTCAAAGATAAAATCTTCATCAACCGCCGGCTCCAGATAACCGGCAATCCGGCCATACTGACCGGAACCGCCGGTCTGCTTTTTGTGGGTATAGTTGAACTCGGCCTTGCGGGTAATGGTTTCCCGATAGGCAACCCGGGGCTGCCCCGTTTCCACCTCGGCGGCATATTCACGCCGCATCCGTTCCACATAGACTTCGAGATGCAACTCCCCCATGCCTTCGATAATGGTTTCATTGGTCTCATCATCCACATAGGTGCGGAAGGTGGGATCCTCCTTTGAAAAGCGGTTCAGTGCTTTGGACATATTAACCTGGGCCTTGTTGTCCTTGGGCATTATTGCCAGGGAAATAACCGGGTTGGGGACAAACATGGAGGTCATGGTCAGGTTAAGACCGGGGGCAACAAAGGTATCACCGGAAGCACAGTCAACGCCGAACAGTGCGCCGATATACCCTGACGACAAGGAATCGATATCCTCCATCTGGTTGGCATGCATCCGCACCAGGCGACCGATTTTGATCTTTTTTCCGCTCCGCACGTTGATCACCGTATCTCCCTTGGCAATCGTCCCCTGGTACACCCGGATATAAGTCAACTGACCGTAAGGTCCATCCTCAAGCTTGAAGGCCAGGGCGACCACCGGTTTTTTATCGTCACTGGAAAGCACCACCGGCTCCTCATCCTTATCCAGATCAAGGGCCTCATTGTCAACATCTGCGGGACAGGGAAGAATGGAGTTAACCGCATCCAAGAGCGGCTGCACCCCCTTGTTTTTATAGGCGGAACCCATGAATACCGGCGTGATTTCCCTGGTCATGGCACCTTTTCTCAGAGCGGCATGGATCATCTCCGCTGGAATATCCTGTTCCTCAAGAATCGCTTCGGTCAAATCATCGGAAAAGATGGAAGCGGCATCGATAAGTTCTTCACGTTTCTCTTCGGCTTCGGCAACCAGGGAAGCGGGAATCTCTTCGATACGAAGCTGCTCGCCGTTGGCACCATCAAAATAGATCGCTTTCATGGTCACCAGATCGACCACACCTTCAAAGTCGGCTTCCAGGCCAATGGGCAGCTGCATGGCCACCGCGTTGTGTCCCAGTTTCTCCCGCAGCTGAGTGATAACCCGCAGGGGATTGGCACCGCTCCGGTCGCATTTGTTGATAAAGGCAATGCTGGGAACTTTATAGCGCTTCATCTGCTGATCAACAGTTATGGACTGCGACTGCACCCCGCCAACGGAACACAAGACCAGGACCGCACCATCCAGAACCCGCAATGAACGCTCGACCTCAATGGTAAAGTCAACGTGGCCGGGGGTATCAATAATATTGATCTCGTGATCTTGCCACTCACAGAAGGTCGCCGCCGAAGCAATGGTAATACCCCGCTCCTTTTCCAGCTCCATGGAGTCCATGGTTGCCCCGACACCATCCTTGCCTTTGACATCATGAATCGCATGAATGCGGTCGGTATAGAACAAAATACGCTCTGTCAAGGTTGTTTTACCCGAGTCAATATGGGCGCTGATACCGATGTTTCTTACCTTTTGCAGATCTTTCTTCATCTTCCAATTCCTTTTTCCTGGTCACATGCTACTTAACAACATACGTACAACAACGGCTCTATGGCAGCCATAGGTACCATCACTTTCTTGACGACAATAGTAATCTACTGATTGTTTTCGCTGCGGGGATGTTGCTGACAGGGAAGCAATGTAAACAACGTGTAGCGGTTTTTCAGTTTTTCTACGCTTGAGACTGTTTCTCCGAAGCTCCCGACAGGGTGCTCATATGGTTTTCATCCGCTCTTTCAATAATTTGGGAGGGCGTGTATATACACTGAAAAACGAGTAAATGCAAGAACTATTTACCCTACTGCTCACGTTAGTCATATCTGCCATGTGACAACGACGAAGGAGTTGAATGATGCGCCTGCCAATCACAGCGTATCGCTTGGCCGCAGCCACCGTTCTAAGGGGCGGATTTTATTATTCCAACAGGTCAACGTCACAGGCCCGGCCCTTGAGGTTGAAGATAAACTTCAGCCCTTTTTTCACCGTCTCTGAAAAAATCTTGCTGGCCAGAAAACTGCCAACAACCCGCTTATTGATCTCCCCCAGGGTGGGATACGGATGAACCGCTCCAGCCAGAGTAGCCAGTTTGACCCCGCCGTTGACCACCGCCACCCACTCGCCCAGCAGATCGCCGGCCCGGGGGCCGAAAATCTGGATTCCCAGGGGTTTTTCCTTCTCATCCAGGAGCATTTTTATCCCGCCGGTGGGATTGCCCTCGGCAATGCTGCGATCGTTATCAGCAAAAGATTCGCGCCACACAGTATAGTTGATGCCGGCCGCCGCCGCTGCCTTCTCATTCATGCCGATACCAGCCAACTCAGGATCGGCATAGGTGCACCAGGGCATCCAGGTATAATCAGCTTTGCGGGGTAGATGGAAAATGGCGTTACTGACAACAATTCCCCCCTCGTACCCGGCGGCATGGGTAAACTGAAATGTCCCAACCACATCGCCGGCAGCATACATATGCTTGTGATTTGTGCGCAGACGGCTGTCTACTTTGATCCCCTTGTGATCGAAAACAACCCCGGCCTGCTCCAGCCCCAGGCCGCTGACATTGGCGGTCCGGCCCAGGGCAACCAGCAGGGTTTCAGCCTGAATCTTCCTGACCGAGCCATCCTTTGCTGCCACCGTTACCTGCCGCGCTGCACCAAGGTTTTCCACCTGCTGCACCTGGGTCTCCAGCAAAAACCGGACGCCCTCGGCAGCCAGGACAGCCATGACCCCGTCAGCCATATCTTTATCTTCGTTACTGAGGATCTGATGGCTGCGCTGGATTATGGTAACCTTCGTTCCCAGCCGGTTGAATGCCTGGGCCATTTCGCAAGCAATGGGACCGGCCCCCAGGATAATCATCGAAGTCGGCAGTTTCTCCAGGGAAAACAGCTCACGGTTGGTGATGAACGGGGTTGATGCCAAACCGGGAAGCGGCGGAACAGCAGCCGCTGAACCGGTGGCAATCACCCAGTTGCGGGCTGTATACTGCTTGCCGTTAAGGCGTATTTCATGCTCATCAACGAACTCCGGGACGCCAATCTCAACCTGCACCCCCAAAGAACAGAACCGTTCCGGTGAATCATGGTGCTGGATAGCTGCCTGGACATTGCGAATACGCTCGGCAACCCGGCTGAACGTAATCTCCGGCAGCACCACCGGCGGCACACCGTATCGTTGGACATCTTTCATCTGGTGGTAAACCTGGGCGGTTTTTATCAGGGCTTTGCTGGGCACGCAGCCATAATGGAGGCAATCACCTCCCAGCTGCGATTCCTTTTCCACCAGCAACGTTTTTGCACCCAGCTTGGCACTGCCCGCGGCAATCGTCAAACCGGCTGCGCCGCCGCCGATAATGCCCATATCATAGGAAAAATTCCCGGCCATCATGCTCTCCTTCTCGGTTTTCCCTTGCCTCACCTGACACCACTATGGTATTGACAAGACCATGAACAGCAACCAACAAAACAGTGATAAGAAAAACCGCAAATATCGCCTGCTGCAGACAATCAACAAAATCATGATCGGCATAGGCGTGCTTTTTCTCTTCTATCTTGCCTATGCTTACTATGTCTATTTCACCAGCCTGCCTCAGGTCAAGTAGTTCTTGTGTAAGTCGCCAGAACATGTCCAACCGACTTTGCGACAACCGTCAATAATCCACCATTCAGGCTCTTCCCCCGCCACCATGCAGTGATCATGAAAAACAAATGGAACGATGGCCAGCTGAAGACAGTAAAACCCAGAATCGGTCTGGCACTGGGCAGTGGTGCCGCCCGCGGCTGGGCCCATATTGGCGTCATCAATGAGCTGGAGTCGCTGGGTATTGTCCCCGATATTGTCTGCGGCACCTCCATCGGTGCGCTGGTTGGCGGCCTTTATGTAGGCGGTTACCTGGAGCAGTTGACCGAATGGCTCCTGCAGCTGGAACGCAAGGAGATCATCAAGTACCTTGATATCGGCCTGCTCACCGGGGGCGGGTTTGTGGAAGGCAGAAAACTGATCGATTTTTTTCGCCATTACCTGGGCGACACCGCTATCGAAGATCTACCGAGACAGTATGCCTGCGTGGCCACCGATCTGGGCAGCGGCCGGGAGGTCTGGTTCCAGCAGGGGCCCCTGTTGGAAGCCATCCGTGCTTCCATTGCCCTGCCGGGGATTTTCACCCCTGTGTATCTTAATGACCAATGGCTGGTGGACGGCGGCCTGGTCAACCCGGTACCGGTTTCCCTCTGCCGGGCTCTGGGGGCTGAAATCGTCATTGCGGTCAACCTCAATGGCGACCTGGTCAGCCGCCAGCTTTGCATGATATCGGACAAAGATAATGATGCTCTGCAGCCGGTCAGCGCTGAAGCAACGCTGCTTGAAAAACTTTCGGGAGAACTGAAACACCGGGCTGACGCGCTGGTTTCTCAATGGTTTGAACCGAAACGGCCAACTCCGGGACTTTTTGATGTTCTGGCCAGTTCCATCGCCATCATGCAGCTCCGACTAACCCGCAGCCGGATGGCCGGTGATCCACCGGATATCATCCTGGCACCCCGGGTTGCCCATATCGGTCTGTTGGAATTTGACCAGGCCGGGGAAGCAATAAAAGCCGGCCAGCGGAGTGTCAGCACGATGCTCCCCGCCCTGAAAAACCTGGTCGGCCAATAACACGGATCTACCACCAGCGCAGTAAAAAATTGCCCCTTATGACACCCTATTCTCCGCCTGCTTTACATCTCCATGAATATGAACTGCCTGGCGGCTGGGTGGTATTGGCCGGCCGCAGCGATGCGGATAACGACCGGCTGAGCCTCAAGATGGCCAACCCTGACGATTGGTGGTTCCATGTGCGCGGCATGCCCGGCAGCCATGTGCTGCTTCGGCACCATCCCGGGGAGGATGCCGACCGCCGGGTACTGAAACAGGCGGCGGCCATAGCCGCCTACCACAGCAAGGCCAGAAACGGCGGCGTGGTGGCGGTTTCCTGCACCAAGGCCCGCTATGTCACTAAACCCCGGGGAGCAAAGCCGGGAACCGTTCAGATCCGCAAAGAAATCATTTTTAAGGTAAAACCGGAAATACCGCCAACAGGGAAGGAGTGAGAAAATGAAACGGGAACATATCATCCGCGCCGTTGCCGGCACCTTGATTCTGCTGTCTCTGCTGCTGGGCTACCTGCACACAGCCTGGTGGCATCTCTTTACCGCCTTTGTCGGCCTGAACCTCCTGCAGTCCGCCTTTACCAAATGGTGCCTGATGGAAGATATCCTGAACAAATTCAGCATCGGCAAACCATAAACTGCCCGCGACAGCGAACCGCATCAGGAAGTCTGATTCTCCCCCGGCAGGATAATGCTGACCCGGGTACCCTCCCCCACCTTGCTTTCCACCGTAATCAGGCCGTGGTTGTCATCGATGATTTTACGCACTAGCGGCAGCCCCATACCGGCACCGGACATTTTCGTGGTATAGAAAGGATCAAAGATACTCTCCAGATCCTTGTCAGCCATGCCGTGACCGGTATCGGCAATGACCACCCGCACCTGTACATTCTCTGCAGCTGCGGTGCTGATGGTCAACTCGCCCCCCTGGGGCATCGCTTCAATGGCATTGGTCATCACCTGGATAAAAGCAATGGTCATGTTATTGCGGTTCACCACCACTGCCGGCAGATCGCTGCCGAAATTCCTGGTAACCGCAACGTTGTTTTCTGCCAACAGGGCATCCAGGTGATGCAGAGCATTATCCAGCAGCAGATGGATATCTTCATGCTCCCGGGTACCATTGGGAACCATCTTGAAATCAAAGATATCTTTGACCATCCGCTCCAGACGTTCCGTCTCCTTAAGAATAACCTGGGCATATTTTTTTTTGCGGTCATCATCCGGCAATTCATCGAGAATCCGGCGGGCAAAACCGCCGATGGAAACCACCGGATTACGCACTTCATGGGCCACCCCTTCAACCATCTGGTCCAAAGCCTTCTGCCGCTCCAGCTCCACCTGTTTCTGGTGCTCACGTCTGATCTTCAAAAGCGATTTAATTCGCGCCAGCAGCTCCTGGAAATTGAATGGCTTGGTAACATAATCGTCGGCACCAAGCCCTAGGCCCTTGACTTTGTCGGGTATTTCCCGTTTGGCGGTCAGCATCAGAATGGGAATATGTCTGGTGGCTTCATCCTGCTTTAATATCTCGCAGACCTCAAAACCATCCAGCTTCGGCATCATGACATCAAGCAATACCATGTCGGGTCGGTGTTCCCGGGTTAATTGCACCGCCTGCTCACCATCGTACCCTTCGATGGTTTCATAATCCATGGACCGCAACCTTTTGCGTAGCAGCTCAACATTATCGAGGTTGTCATCAACAATCAGAATTGTTTCTTTCATCGTTTTTTCTGCTCCAGAATCCGGGCAACAGTCAGCGGAAAGGTACGTACATTGATGGGCTTGGCGACGTAGGCATCACAGCCGGCAGCCAGACTCTTGGCTTCATCCCCCTGCATGGCATGGGCGGTTAATGCGACAATCGGGATGGAACGATGCATCTCTGAGCTCCTGATACGCCGGGTTACCTCATAGCCATCCATGCCCGGCAGATTGATATCCATCAGGATGAGATCAGGAAGCACCAAATCCAGTTTGGCCAGGGCCTCATTGCCATCATCGACGCCAACCATCTCATATCCCTGGCGGCCAAGCACCTTGATAATCAGGTCACGATTATCTTCGTTATCCTCCACTACCATGATTACCGGTTTTTCTTTATCGGCCATCACATTTTCCCCGCAAGACAAACCATTTATTGACTTCAGCTAGCAGCAGATCACGCATTTTGCTACCTTTTCTGATGATTTTCTGCACCTGGCCATTGAGCTGTTCAATCTCCCGGGCGTCAAGGTCCTTGGCCGTCACAATAATAATCGGAATGTTTTGCAGCCGGCTCTCACTCTTCATGTATTCAGCCACCTGAAACCCGTCAATTCCCGGCATCATCAGGTCAAGGATAACCAGTCCCGGTGGTTTTGCCTGCAGCTGCGCCATGGCCTCCTGGCCGCTGAAAGCCGAACGAACTTTCAGCCCCATTTCCTTAAGAACTTTGCTTTCCAAATCAACGGCCAGAGGCTCATCATCAACCACCAGGACATCACCACTGATATTCGTATCAAAGACTCTCCTGATCTCGGCAACAATATCATCTTTTGCCAACGGTTTGATGAGATAGTCATCCGGACCGATAACCAGGCCCTGGTCCTGCTGTTGGAGCGATACAAGAATAAGTGGAATATCATGGGTTTCCGGTGCATTCTTCAAGCTATTAATAAGCTCCCAGCCGGAACTCATATAAAAGTAGAGATCGACAACCAGCAGAAAAGGCTTCATCTCCTTTACTTTCGCGATGGCCTCCGCCAGGGAGAATGAAGGAACGGCGGTAAAATGAGCTTCGGTAAGATAGCGTTCAAGGGTGCGGGAATTCTCCCGGTCACCGGCCACCGTGACAATCACTTTATTGTCCGTGGCAGAAAGAGGAGCACAACTGACAGCAGCAGCCACTGAATCGCCAGGTTGACGGTCACTGCCACCCGCCGTATCATACTCTGATTCCAGCACCTCCGGCTTGCCATCCGGGAGCAATGAAACCGGTTCAGCAAAGGGGATAAGAAAAGAAAAGATCGAGCCCTTACCATACTCACTCTCAACCCAGATTGTTCCATGGTGCATTTCAACCAGTCGCTTGGTAATACTCAGTCCCAAACCGGTGCCGCCGTACTTGCGGCTGGCTGAAGCATCAAGCTGGACAAACTCGCCGAACAGGCGCTCCATATCTTCCTGCTTGATGCCGATGCCGCTGTCTTCTATCGACAGCTGCAGATAGGACCGGTCGGAGGCAAGGCCTGCCGGCACCGGTCCTCTCCAGACCTCGGCTTTCAGGCTAACCTGTCCGTTGCGGTCGGTAAACTTGATTGCATTATTGAGCAGATTAATCAGTATCTGCCTGAGCTTTTCCCCGTCGCCCATCACTGCTGGCAGAGAATCGGTAACCCGGGTCGTAAACTCAAGCTGCTTGTCTTCAACCAGTGGCGCAATGGTATCAAGGGTATCGGTAATCACCGCGCCCAGTTCGATGGGCTGCAGATTCAGCACCATTTTGCCGGCTTCTATTTTTGATAGATCAAGGATATCGTTAATGAGCGACAGGAGATGTTCGGCATTCCGCTCCACCTTTTCCAGGCTGCTCTGCTGATCCTCAGTCACTGGACCGTCAACCCCGTCAATAAGCAGTTGGGTGTAGCCAATGATGGAATTCATCGGCGTCCGCAGCTCATGGGACATATTTGCCAGAAATTCAGACTTGAGACGATCGACCTCCTTCAGCTCTTTGTTGGCCTCCTCCAACTGCATTGACTTGTTTTCCAGCTCAATGGTCCGTTCCGCCACTTTCACTTCCAGTTCCTTGTTAAAAACCGCCAACTGATCATAGAGTCGGGCATTTTCAATCGCCACCCCCAGCTGCTGGGCCAGGGTTTTAAAGAGTTCGATGAATTTGTCGGAAAAGTATCCCTTGCCCTTCATTGATGAAGCGGTCAGCACCCCGATGGTTTCCTGCTCGGAAAAAATCGGCGCCTGGACAAACGATTTGATCCCCTGTTTGGTAATCAGGTTGGTGGAAACCGGTTTGCTGATGTTTTCTGCATCAGGAACATAAATCACCCGACCGGTGAGGAAACACTCGCCCGAATGGCACTCCATGGTGGGCTGCCGCTCGGCTGTTTTGACAAATTCCGGCCGCAGACCCCGCTGGCGCTTGATCCGCAGCAGTCCATCCTCATCCAGCAGGCGGATGGAGCAGTTGTCGACATTGAACTTTTCCACCAGCAAGTCGAGGATATTCTCCATCACCTGGTTGCAGTCAAGGGAAGATGAGATGGTCCGACTGGCCTCATAGAGTACCGAAAGCTCCTTGACCCGCTGTTGCAGTTCATCCTGGCTGGCTTCCAGAGAAAGGGATATCTTGCCGAAGATGTCAAAGACATCTTCCATTTCCGAACCAATAGTCCGCATGTAGTTGTCACAGATAACCCGGGCCGCCGAGGAACCGACCGAACCAGCCAACGCCCGTTCCACCTGGGCCGCCAGCTGCATCCGTTCCTGATCGTTCATCTGGTCAAGCTTATTCTCATAGCTGGGCGTACCAAAAAATTCGATGAGCGAGTGGTTGGCCTTCTCCCTGCCGATAAATTTAGCCATCATCTTCTCAATTTCCGACAGGGCAGGGAAGTTGGCATACCGCTTTTCGCGAATGAACCGATCAATGGTGGGACGAAAGACATTAACAAATTTTTCCGCCTGGCGCCGGTCGATCTCATCCTGGGGGCCGATCAGGGAAAAGGCCAGGTAGGCGATCACGTTGGTAGTCATTGACCAGAAAAGGGCATGGGAGTAGAAATCAAAACCCACCAGACCAAAAAGTTCGGTCGGCTTCAGCCACCAGATATGGAAAGGACCCTCCAGCAGAATTGAGGCTGGCAGCCAACCGGAATGGACAAAAGAGGGAACCATCAGGGTATAGAACCAGAAGACAAAACCGAGGGAAATGCCGCTCATTGCCCCGTAGCGCGTCCCGCCTTTCCAGTACAGCCCGCCAATGATTGCCGGGGCAAATTGAATGGCCGCCGCGAAAGAGATGAGTCCCATATTGACCAGCATGTAGGACTCGCCGAACAGGCGGAAGAACAGGTAGCCGAGAAAAATAACCAGCAGGATGCCAAACCGCTTCACATGAATCAGCCAGCGAGACAAGTCTGCCCGGACATGGAACATCAGAAGGAGGGGCATGATCAGGTTATTGAGCAGCATGGTGCTGAGGGTCACCGAGGAGACCACCACCATGCCGGTGGCTGCTGACAGGCCGCCGATAAAGGCCAGCACCGACAAGCTCAGCTGGGAGTTCAGCAGCGGCAGGGTAAGAACATAGGTATCGGCCGTCGATGAAAGGCCGCCAATTTTCAACAAGCCGCCGAACGAGATGGGAACCACAAAGAGGTTGATGAGGAACAGGTACAAGGGAAACAGACACATGGCTTTTTTGATATGTTCCTCACGATGATTTTCGATCACCGCCATATGAAACTGGCGCGGCAGAAACATGACTGCCGACATCGACAGAACGATCATCGTAAACCATGACTGGTAGCTGTTTGCCCGGGAGGTATTGATGAGCAGCAGATGCTTATAGAGGTCGTGATTGGCAATCTGGGTAAGGATATCTTTAAAGCCGTCAAACATGCCGTAGGTGACAAACAGGCCAACCAGGAAAAAGGCCAGCAGCTTGACAATCGACTCAAGGGCCACCGCCGCCACCATGCCCTCATGCTTTTCCGACGCATCCAAGTGCCGGGCACCGAACAAGCCGCCAAAAATGGCCAGCACCACCGAGATATAGAAAGCGGTATCCTGGTAGATGGGATAGGCACCCGGCATTGGTGGGGCGGCAAAAACGCCCACTACCAACGGCACGGGATGGACGAGAATATCAAAGGTGGTCGAGATTGCCTTGAGCTGCAAGGCAATGTACGGCATAATGCCGATAATCGCAATGACCGTTACCAGCGCTCCCAGACGGGGGCATTTGCCATAGCGGGAACTGATGAAATCGGCAATCGAGGTAATGTTGTTTTCATGGGTTATGCGGATCATCTTGCGAAGGATAAACCACCAGGAGAAGGCAGTCAGGGTGGGACCAAGGTAGATGGTCAGAAACTTGAAACCGGTATTGGCCATCTCGCCAACACTGCCATAGTAGGTCCACGATGAACAGTAGACGGCCAGTGACAGGGCATAAATAGTCGGGTTGGCGACGATACTACGGCCCTGGAACTTACGCCGGTCGGCATAGTAGGCCGCCGCAAAAAGCAGGAGAAGATAACCAAGGGAAATGCCGGCAATCAGCAGGTGGCGGTTATCCAGGATATGGGTAGAGACAAAAGGCGGCATTCCCTAACATCCCTCTCCTCGGTCAACAACAGGAAGCAGGCCTGGACATACGCGATATCTTGAGACACCCGCAGACCAGAAAAAACATCTCATGAAGAGAAACCGATGGCAAACGGCATGAAAAAGCCCCGCAGGCATATTGGTTAATGTACCCGGCGGGGCCAGAATTGTCAAATATCTCAAACGGTCATCAGTGCCATAGCCAGGTGAACTGCCATAATACCGCTGACAACCAGCTCAGGACGTCCGCAATCATCAGACAAGTTTACAACGTCGTCATGCAGGCGATAATCTGCTCACCAAACTCCCGACACCCCACTTCCCGGGCACCGTCCATCTGGCGGGCCAGGTCATAGGTCACCTGCTTTTTGAGGATGGCCTGCTGCAAAGCCCGCTCAACCATGGCTGCCGCTTCCGGCCAGCCCAGCAGGTCGAGCATCATTTTCCCCGACAGGATGAGTGAACCGGGATTAACCTTGTCAAGGCCGGCATACTTGGGCGCCGTGCCATGGGTTGCTTCAAAAATGGCAATGCCGTCACCGATATTGGCTCCGGGAGCCATGCCCAGACCACCCACCTGGGCGGCGCAGGCATCGGACAGATAATCGCCGTTGAGGTTGGGGGTCGCAATCACCTCATACTCCGCCGGCCGCAGAAGGAGCTGCTGGAACATGGCATCGGCAATCCGGTCATTGACCAGGATCTTGCCCACCGGCAGCTGGCCATCATAGGTGGCATAAAGCTCTTCTTCAGTAATCACCTGCCCGGCAAACTCTTCCCGGGCCACTTCGTAACCCCATTGCCGGAAAGCCCCTTCGGTAAACTTCATGATATTACCTTTATGAACCAGGGTCACCACCCGGCGCCGATGTTCGATGGCATATTCAATGGCCATCCGCACCAGCCGTTTACTGCCCTCCGGGCTGATGGGCTTGATACCGATACCAGCTGACGGCCGGATAGCCGCCCCCATTTCGGAGCGCAGGAAAGAGATCACTTTTTCCGCATCGGCTGAACCTGATTCCCATTCAATCCCGGCATACACATCTTCGGTATTCTCACGGAAAATCACCACATTGAGTAGTTCCGGGTTCTTCATCGGGTTTGGCACCCCGTCATAATAGCGCACCGGTCTTACACAGGCATAGAGATCGAAATGGTGCCGCAGGGCAACGTTGAGACTGCGGATGCCGCCGCCCACCGGAGTTGACAGGGGCCCCTTGATGGACACCCGGTATTGCCTGATCTTGGCAAGGGCGCCCTCCGGCAGGTAGGAACCAGTTTCCTTATAAGCCTTCTCCCCCACCAGCAGCGGCTGCCAGGCGATCTGCCGCCGGCCGCCGTACGCCTTGGCTACCGCGGCATCCAACACCGGCTGGGTTGCCCGCCAGATGTCCGGACCGGTACCGTCACCTTCGATAAAACCGATGGCCGGACGGTCAGGAACCTGGAAGCTGCCTCCCTGATAGCCTATCAACATCTCTTCATTCACGTGATCTTCCATGCGTTTTCTCCTTGCAAAGGCATCCGTCAAATTGCCAGATCACCATGTTTCTGGACATAAGGCACCAGCCCGCCTTCGGAAAGAATGGCGGTCATCACCGGCGGCAACGCCGGAAAAGATTCCTCATAACCCTGGGTAACATTGCGCAGCACCCCCTGCGCCAGATCAGCTTCCAGCTGATCGCCTTCCTTGATCCGATCCGTATCGCAGATGATCACCGGCAGACCGACATTGATGGCATTGCGGAAGAATATCCTGGCGAAGGATTTGGCCACCACCGCACTTACTCCGGCCAACTTGATGATCGTCGGTGCATGTTCACGGCTTGATCCCAGACCAAAGTTGCGCCCGCCGATAACAAAATCACCTTTTGTCATGCTGCCGGCAAACTCCGGCCGGGCATCTTCGAGCACATGCTTGGCCAGCTCCGGCAGATCGGAGCGCAAATGAAACAACCGTCCCGGAGCAATATGGTCGGTGCTGATATCATCGCCAAACAACCACGCTTTTCCTGTCAGCATTTTATTCTCCTTAGCAGTCGATCACAACCTGGATTGAGATTGACTATCTATTAATTTTAATCAAAAAAACATTAGGTTACTTGACAGTCTAAAGTTTTTAGAGGGTTAAGCCGCTATTTTCACTAAATCAGGCTTGATTTTACTGCGTTTGTTACGAATTATT
>JAFGSY010000051.1 GCA_016934315.1 Candidatus Anaeroferrophillus wilburensis
CCAACCTGGGGATAGCGTCCCGTTACCTGGGTGAAACGCAGCAGGCTATGGCCTATTACCGCCAGGCCCTGGCTGCCTGGCCGGACCAGAAGGCGGCCAAGGGTAATCTGGAAACCCTGCTGGAGGCCATGGAGCCCGCCCGGCCGGATGGAGCTGCTGAGCCGGTCAGCGAAACGGCGGCTGACCAGTAAAAATTACCTTGACAAGAAGAGGATTTTTCGATAGCCTGCTCGGGTTTTTTCGCAGTTTTTTTGCAGCAATTTAGACGGAGTGTGAGGGTATGCCCACCTTAAATCAACTGGTACGAAAAGGTAGAACGAAAATCAAGAAGAAGACCACTGCGCCGGCGCTGAAATCGTGTCCCCAGAAGCGCGGGGTATGCGTCAGGGTGTACACGACCACCCCGAAAAAGCCGAACTCGGCCTTGCGGAAAGTAGCCAGAGTACGCCTGACCAATGGTTTTGAGGTTACCTCCTACATCCCCGGCGAGGGGCATAATCTCCAGGAGCATTCGGTGGTTATGATCAGAGGCGGTCGGGTCAAGGACTTGCCCGGGGTTCGCTACCATGTCATCCGCGGAACCCTGGATAGCGTTGGCGTTCAGGATCGGCGGCAGGGACGTTCCAAGTATGGTGCCAAACGGCCGAAGTGAGCGGCTTGAGGTTGAGACAGCTTTCCGGCACCCCGGTGGTGCCGGTTTACGTATGACAGAGGTGTGAGATGTCCAGAAGGCGAGAAATCCCCAAAAGAGCAATTAATCCTGATCCCAGGTATCGTGATGGCCTGGTGGCCAAGTTTGTCAATGGTTTGATGCAGGACGGGAAAAAGAGCGTTGCCCAAGGGGTTTTTTATGGCGCCCTTGATCAGGTTGCCGAGCGGAGCAACGAGGACGCGTTGATCATTTTCAAAAAAGCAGTTGAAAATGTCAAACCGCTGGTTGAGGTAAAGTCCCGCCGGGTTGGCGGTGCCACCTATCAGGTGCCGGTCGAGGTGCGGCCGGAACGCAAGGTTGCCCTGGCAATCCGCTGGCTGATCGGCTATTCTCGCTCCCGGGGTGAAAAAAGTATGGAGCAGAAGCTGGCGGCGGAGATCATGGATGCTGCCAATAATCGCGGCGCAGCGGTGAAGAAACGGGAAGATACCCATAAGATGGCTGAAGCCAACAAAGCTTTCGCCCATTATCGGTGGTAGGAGAGGCAGTGCAAAGCCGTGGGGCGTCTCTATCCTCTGGAGTGTAATCGAAACATCGGCATCATGGCCCATATTGATGCCGGCAAGACGACCACCACCGAACGCATCCTTTATTATACCGGAATTTCCCATAAAATCGGTGAGGTCCATGACGGCACGGCCACCATGGACTGGATGGAGCAGGAACAGGAGCGGGGGATTACTATTACCTCGGCGGCAACCACCTGCTTCTGGCACGATCACCGGATCAACATTATCGATACGCCCGGTCATGTTGATTTTACCATCGAGGTAGAGCGGTCCCTGAGGGTCCTGGATGGTGCCATTGCGGTTTTCTGTTCCGTCGGCGGGGTTGAGCCCCAGTCGGAAACCGTCTGGCGCCAGGCTGATAAGTACCGGGTGCCACGGATCGCTTTTATAAATAAAATGGATCGGGTCGGAGCTGACTTCGATCGGGGCGTCGCCATGATGCGCGACCGCCTGGGAGCAAAGCCGTTGCCGGTGCAGCTCCCCATTGGCGCTGAGGAACATTTTGAAGGGGTGGTTGACCTTCTTGAGCAGCGGGCCATCTATTACGATCCAAGCTCTTTGGGAGAAAAATACGAGATACGGGACGTGCCGGCAGCGATGCAGGCCCGGGTTGCCGAGTGTCGCGAGGCGCTCTGCGAAGAGTTGGCGGATTACGACGATGAATTTGCCACCCGCTACCTGGACGGCGAGGAGATGACCGCCGCGGAGATAAAAAAGCTGATTCGGCGGCTAACTCTGTCGATCCAGCTGACTCCGGTGCTCTGTGGCTCCGCCTTTAAGAACAAAGGCGTGCAGCCATTGCTGGATGCGATCATCGATTATCTGCCTTCACCTCTTGACGTGCCTGCCATGGTTGGCAGTGATCCGGAGAGCGGCAAAGAGATTATCCGCCAGGCAGCCGACAGCGAACCTTTCGCCGCCCTGGTGTTCAAGATCTTCACCGATCCCTTCGTCGGCCAGTTGGCTTTTATGCGGGTTTATTCGGGGGTTCTCAGCTCCGGCATGAGTGTCCTGAATGTGACCAAATCCCGCAAGGAGCGTGTCGGTCGGCTGCTGAAAATGCATGCCAATAAGCGGGAAGAGGTGAAGGAGGTCTACGCCGGCGACATTGTCGCGGTGGTTGGTCTGAAGCACTCTACCACCGGCGATAGTCTGAGTGATCTTCGCCGGCCGGTCATCCTTGAGTCGATGGAGTTCCCTGAACCGGTCATTTCCATCGCCATTGAGCCGAAGAGCAAGGCTGACCAGGATAAGCTGGGGGTTGCGCTGGGCAAGCTGGCGGCGGAGGATCCATCCTTTGTCGTGCGAACCGACGAGGAGACCGGCCAGACGATTATTTCCGGGATGGGTGAACTGCACCTGGAAATTATCGTTGACCGCCTGCGCCGTGAATTCAAGGTTGATGCCAATGTCGGCAAACCGCAGGTGGCTTATCGGGAAACCATCACCAGCAGCATCCGGACTGAGGGACGCTTTGTCCGGCAGTCAGGGGGGCGGGGGCAGTTCGGCCATGTCTGGCTTGAACTGGAGCCGCTGCCGGCGGGTGAAGGCTTTCAGTTTGAAGATAAGATTGTTGGCGGGGTGGTTCCCAGGGAATATATCCCGGCGGTAAAAAACGGCATCGAAGAAGCGATGAAAACCGGTGTGCTGGCCGGTTACCCGGTGGTGGATGTTAAGGTCGCTTTGGTCGACGGTTCCTACCATGATGTGGATTCCTCGGAGATGGCGTTCAAAATTGCCGGCTCCATGGGGTTTAAAACCGGCTGCCGGCAGGCCAAGCCGATTATCCTTGAGCCGGTGATGGATGTGGAAGTGGTGGTCCCGGATGATTTTCTTGGTGATATCATGGGTGATCTCAATTCCCGCCGCAGTCGGATTCTCGGGGTTGAAAGTCGGGGGCGGGCCCAGGTGATCAGCGCCAATGTACCGCTGGCAGAGATGTTTGGCTATTCCACTGATCTGCGGTCAAAGAGCCAGGGGCGGGCAACCTACACCATGCAGTTTGCCAAATATGAGCCGGTTCCTAAGGCGATTGGTGATGGTATTGTCAGCCATGAAGGATGATAGCAGCAGGCGGTGGTTGCCGACCGGTTGATTGAATAAGGCAAGCATGATGTCCTGCATCCTGCGGGAGCGGGGCCGGATACTACTGAAAAATACCAAAAAGGGTAAGACAGAGATAGTGAGGAGGGGAAGCGATGGCAAAAGCGAAGTATGAGCGGACGAAGCCGCACGTGAATGTGGGGACGATAGGCCATGTAGACCATGGTAAGACGACC
>JAFGSY010000052.1 GCA_016934315.1 Candidatus Anaeroferrophillus wilburensis
CAAATCTTATTTTGCATGTTCATTGTTGGCAATTGGTTAGCGTTGCATGTGAGTATTTGATACAGTTTGCATATTCTGCTATTTTTGGAGAATGGCACTGCTGCCTCACAAATTTTCAAGTAGTGGTAAATAAGTTGGTGGTGCCGTAGTTTCTTTATCTAGAAAGAGATCTAGGAAATTTCTTCTCTCAAAAAGGTTCAGTTGTAATACTCCCCAAATTTGATGGATCGTCTAGCCGATTCTGGCTTTGAACTTGGTGTAGGAGGGCAGCAGGTAGACGCAATTTCCTAAAAGATATCTCACGGAGCGATATTTGTCATAAAAAAATATTTTATCATGTTGGTACTTTTTTTGCATAGCCTTGATGAGACTTTCGAAAATTCAATGGAGGACCTAGGAATGGCTAATATGTGTTTAAAGAAATATTATTGTTTTTTATGCCACGCCATAATCTTTCTTTTGGTACTATTCTCTAGTGCGGGTTCTGTCTGGGCTGATTGTGCCGTGAAATTTAACTGGTTGCCAAACCCTGAAAATTATGTGGCAGGATATAAAATCTATTATGGTATTGTTCAAGGAGGACCATATGTTTCTGCGGTTGATGTGGGAATTCCGGCCCTAATAAATGATCATTATGAAGCCACCGTTAGTGGACTTATAGAAGGGACTACCTACTATTTTGTGGCTACCGCCTATGATGCGAATGGTTTTGAAAGTGAATATTGTTCTGAGGTTGTATATACTTGTTCTGTCGATGGTCCTCTGCCACCGCCGGTCGATCTTACGCCGCCGTCCCCGCCAGCCGGTTTGGGGGTAACTAAGTAGAAAATTAATACATAGTCGACTATAATAATGCAAAGGCCTCATTTTAAAAAATGTGGCCTTTGTTTTTAAAAGATATTTTTTGTTACTTAGTTACTGTTTTGTTACATTACAATTTCTTACCCAGACTATATGCAAGTACATTTTTAGTCGTTTGAGGTATTTTGAATGTTTACATGATCTAACTGTACTATCCACTTAATGAAAATTTGCCGGTTCACATCTATTTCCTCGATGGAAGCGTTTGCTGAAGCGGCCACTATACTCCGGTATTCCGTTTCCGCTTGCAATCCAAGATTTCTTTGGACACAATTGGTTGATTTCTTTGCTTTTTCAATGAGGGTTTCCAGCAAATACGCATATCTGCCATCATCAATTCCTTCCCTCACAGCTTCATATTCAGGGGTAGTGATTGGTCCATTCGTTCCTGGATAGGCAATCATTACTTCAGCCCCTCCTGCATTGTCCAGATCAGAATAGGGGTCGCCGGCGGCATTTTCGGTGGTTTGAAAGGTCCAGGGGGTGATGCCGATGAATGTGGAACTGATATGGTTGAGCCCAAATGTCCGCCTGATACTTATGGCATCATCAACGGTGTCGGGAACTGTCGTTAGTTCATTAGGATAGTGCCAGTGCTCGCCTGCTGCTGAATTTGGGTCGCCGAATTGAATATCTATGGGCCATGTGATATCGTCCCAGATTGTTAGCGCTGTCTTCTCCCCTGTTTCCCCTATGGCATGCAGCAGACTTTCAGTTATCTTCATGCGGTTTGGACCGCCGCTGTCATCCTGGATTTCATCCCCCGGCATCCAGTAGAAATCCACGACATTCATCTCAGGAAAATACTGCCTGGCATGGGAAGTGATTTCCTTCATCAGCAGGGGATGGTGTTTAAAGTCGAAACTGAGACTGGAGCCGGCCCATCCCGGTTTTGAGCTTTGCACCAGATGACCGCAATAATAGATGAAGGGCCCGGAAAAGCCAACTGCGACAAAGGCTTTGAGTGCTGCCTCAAGATCTCTGAGATTGGGGGTCCCATCCGGCATTCGCTGAAAGGTAAAGGAAGAGTGCGGAAAAACAGTGGTCAAACCGTGCTTTTTAAAGGACTGGTAATATTTCAGACCGTTTTCATATACCTTTTGTCGTTCTTCATCGGTTAAATCCTGGGCGGTCATCTCCTGGAATTCATAAGTCATCATGAAGCCGTATTCTTTGTCCGGCCTTTCCTGCAGGGCAAACGGCAGAACTTCGACATGAAGCGGGATCTTGGTTTGTCCCAGGCTGCTGGTGATGATGATTTTGCTTTCATAGGTCCCGGGAGCTGTGTCGGAAGTGGCGTGGAGAGTCAGCCAGAATCTCTGAGACCGTCCTGCTTCAATGATGGCATGATTCTCTTTCTTCAAGAGTCGAGGGCGGAGTTCATATGCTTTTCCCACGGGTTTCCTGCTGGTGATTCGGGGAACTGTTTTGACCGTATGGATTTCAGGAGGCGGGAAGTTTGTCGCGCTGTTTCCCTTTAATGCGGAGACAGTCACCGTTACCTTGCCGAGATTTTCAAGGGCATACAGTGAAAAGGTGGCGGGTTCATATTCATTTTGGGCCAGCCTTACGGCAACGGCTGCGATAGTATCGCTCTGTTTTGGCGCTGAATTGGGATAGACATATTTGAATGGATTTCGCTGCCACAGGATAAACCCGCGCGCGGTATCGGCGGTGGTTGCTTTAGCCTCAAGGGGTTCATCTGGTGGGTTTTGAAATGGTATTGGCTGCGGTTGCAGCCAATTTTTCTTTGAGCTCGTTTCTCTGGTCTGCAGTGTTTCAATGTGGTCAATAGTGAAATCTTGAGCGATGATAACGGTGCCTGAGGGATGTTTGCGTATTTCTATATGCAGATCATAATCTCCGGGCGATATGTCGAACGGCAGATAGAAGTTTAAATTGCCGCCGTAATAATCCAGCTTAGGAATGTGAAAGGATGCGACCTCTTTGTTTTGGAATGACAGTTGCCCCAGGGCATGCAGCTCGTCAGGCTGCCAGGGGAGGGTGTCTGAAATTTTGAAGCCAATCATTAGGTTGAGCCTGGTTTCTACGTTATCTAGGAGTACGATGCGGTGGGAGAGATTGGTGCTGATGATCTTGATTTCTTGCGGTTTAGGTCGGCAGGGCAGGATGGCAGTGACGATGATGGAGAGCAGCAGTATTGACAGCAGACTGAGTAAAAGATTTTTTTTCATGAAGGGGTTTTGAAATGCCCGAATGAGGGTTGTAGCCACAGATACACGCAGACAAGGCTCCGCGTTCAGCAAGTATATCGTTGTGTATCACTAACAGGTTTTTTTATCAATCTCCCGCGAAAAATTGGAAAAAAATTGGGGACAGACTGCGGCTTTTTATTGTTAGCCAGACTCAGACGGCACATCAGAAGAGAAGAAAAATAGCAAAGGAAAAAAGGGGGGACGTCCGTGAACGTTGGTGTTTATTTGCAAAACGGTGATGGAATCAGAAAATGGGATGTTCCTGTTTTTCTATTCGATTTGGTATTTATCAAGCCGGTAGCGGAGGGAGCGGAAAGAGAGGCCAAGGAGTTCGGCGGCTTTGGTTTTGTGATGGCCGCTCAGTTCAAGGGCCTGGTTGATGAGACTTTTTTCCAGGTTGGCGACGGTTTCCTCCAAATCGATACCCTCCTCTGTGAGGTGAATATCTGCAGTAGTGCTTGCTGCTGTCGGCCTGGTCAGTGATGTCGGCAGGCTTGCTGCTGTCAGTTCCTCAGTGTTTTCTAAAACGACACTGCGCTCGATGATGTTTTCCAGCTCCCGGACATTGCCCGGATAAGGGTAGTGGATGAGGACTTTTGTTGCTTCCGGGGTCAGGCTGGTAACTGTCCGGCCGTATTCCCGGTTGAAGTGTTCGAGGAAGTGGCGAACCAGCAGGGGGATGTCGCCAGCCCGTTCCCGCAGGGGAGGCAGGTCGATCTTGATGACATTCAGCCGGTAGTAGAGATCTTCGCGGAAACTGCCTTCAGCCACGGCTGTTTCCAGATCCCGGTTGGTGGCCGAAATGATCTGAACTTCCACTTCCTGTTCCACCGTACTGCCCACCCTTTTGAAACTTTTCTCCTGGATGACCCGCAGAAGCTTCACCTGCAGGGCTAGGGGCAGTTCGCCGATTTCATCGAGAAAGATGGTGCCGCCATGGGCGGCGGTAAAGTAGCCATCTTTGGTTTTGACGGCGCCGGTGAAGGCCCCTTTTTCGTGGCCAAAAAACTCGCTTTCCAGCAGCTGCTCAGGGATGGCGCCGCAGTTGACGGTAACAAACGGCTGGTCTTTGCGTGGGCCGGTATAGTGGATCGCCCGGGCTACCAGTTCCTTGCCGGTACCCGATTCGCCGGTAACCAGGATGTTGGCCTTGGTCTGCGCCACCCGCTGGATGAGGTCGTAGACCTTGAGCATAGCGGAGCTCTTGCCGATCAGGCTGCCGAAGCCGTAGCGCTGCTCCAGCTCCTGCTGGAGACGGCGGTTTTCCCGCTGCAGATGGGAATTCTGCAGGGCCTTGTCGATGGTCAGCAGGATCTCGTCGTTGTTGAACGGCTTGGTGATGTAGTCGTAAGCGCCGTTTTTCATCGCCAAAATGGCGGTGTCGGTGGAGGCGTAGGCGGTGATCATGACCACCGCGGTGGCCGGTGATTTTTCCTTGATGATTTTCAGCAGGTCGAGGCCGTTCATCTCCGGCATGCTGATATCGGAAATCACCAAGTCTATGGTTTCCCGGTCAAGGAGAGCAATGGCCTGACCGGCCGAGGTGGTGCTGCTCACCTGGTAGCCCTGCTTGCCCAGCATGATTTCGAGAAACTCGCCCATGCTGAGCTCATCGTCGACGACGAGCAGGCGGGCGCGTAGTTTCGAAAGGTCTTTGTCGGTCACGGAGATACTTTGTTGTTGGTAATCAGCTACAGAAAAAGTAAAAAGAAACACTGTAGTAGTACTATCGGCAGCCTGTCGCTGGTCTTCAGTGAAAAATTGATCAGCCACAGACCCACACCGGCAGACATAGACCGGGGAATATCGTTACGTTATTGCGTTGCTCAGGGTACGGACGGAATGGTTTGCAAGGGCATGAGAATCAGTTGGTGGAACTGCTGAAAATATCATCATATTTTTGTTCAATCACCTGAACTTCCGCATCGGTCAGCTGCCGGAACTCTCTTTCCCTTGCCCGCTTCGCCAGCCGACCATTATTGTGACTGAGAAAACGGATAAGCAGATCAACCAGTCTATCGGGCATGTCGATATAGTTTTTGATGAAGTTGTTAAAAAGGTCGTGTTTTTTCAGGTTGTTAAATTACAATAACGCAATTTAACAATTTAACAACGTCCCCAAAAGGCTTATTGCTCTGATATTCTTGGGGTGTGCAGGGTGATGGGGAGGTGTTGTTGGTAATGAATGAAATCCTTGTCGCTTGTAAATATGGGCAGCTTATTTCTGCTGGCAACAGCGCAAATAAGAAAATCTGTATTCGACCCTTGTATGCCTTTGCTGCGTAACAGGTTGAAGTATTCTGCTGCTACTTCAAAATCTTGTGAGCTGAGCGGTAAATCGGGAAAGGCTGCCAATTGTTGTTTGAGTTTTAAAAATTGCTGTTGCTCTTTTATCCCTGAAAGGATCTCCTGCCGGATGGGTCCAATCAACTGCACCCGCACTTCTTTGATCAATTCTTGCAACTCAATTCGTTCGCTATGCCCGCCTGTCGGCTTATTTCTTCGGAGGGCCAGTGACCAGATCGACGTGTCAACCAAAACTTTCATTTCAGCAGCCGCTGTTTTTTGTAATCATAATCGGCATCGTAGTCGATCGTGCCGAAAAGATCGAGAGTATCAAGCTGTTTGCGCCGTTGGATATACTCCTGAAGCGCTTCGGTGACGGCTGCCTTTTTAGTGCGGTGCTGCCCGATAGTGCGGGCTTCTTCGATGAGCTGGTCATCAATTGCCAAGTTGGTGGCCATGATCTCCTCCCCGTTATTGTTACACAACTGAATGTAGTTTATTGTGTGTGTCACTGGAAGTCAATGAAAAAAAAAGAAAATGGGAAAATAGGGACGTTGTTACATTGTTAAATTACAATAATGCAATTTAACAATGTAACAACGTCCCTGATAAGTGGCTTATGGTTGACAAAGGGTCCTGTTTATGCCATACATTGGCTAAAAAAGGGGGCAATTATGGATAGGATGGCGAGCTTGAAGCTTGAGCGGTGGCTGCAATCCCGGCGGCGCAAGCCGCTTGTTTTGCGGGGTGCCCGCCAAGTTGGCAAGTCTACCCTGGTCAGGAACTTTGCCGCACAACAGAAACTTCATCTTCTTGAAATTAACCTGGAACGTCATCTGCAGTTGGAAAGGGTTTTTGCCAGTCTGGACGTCGCCGCAATTCGGGGGGAGCTGGAAGCGCTTACCGGTCGCGCACTTACCGAGCCAGGATCGCTGCTGTTTCTGGATGAAATTCAAGCAACGCCGTCAGCCCTGCAGGCGCTTCGCTATTTTTATGAAGATCTTCCAGACGTGCCGGTCATTGCCGCCGGGTCTTTGTTGGAGTTTACCCTGGCAGAGCATAACTTTTCCATGCCTGTTGGCCGCCTCGAATATTTTCACCTTGGTCCGATGAGCTATCGGGAATTTTTGCAGGCAGTTGAACCCTCACTGTGCCGTTACCTGGACGAGATCGATTTTTCCGACAAACTGCCGGCTACGGCCCATCAGAAATTGCTTGAGCGTCAACGGCAGTATCTGTTTGTCGGCGGCATGCCGGAGGCTGTGCTGGTATTTAAGGAGAGTGGATCGTTTGCCGAGGTTGCCCGGGTACAGCGGAGCATCGCCAGTACCTATGAGGATGATTTTGCCAAATATGCCCGTCATCGTGAACTGGCGCTCCTCCAGCGCATCTTTCATTTAATCCCCCGGCAGGTTGGGCATAAAGTCAAGTACGTTCATTTTTCCAGGGAAAATCGATCCCGCGAGGTCAAAACAGCCATTGATCTGCTTGCCAAAGCCCTGGTTTGCCATCGGGTCTATGCCAGCCACTGTTCAGGTGTTCCCCTTGCAGCCGATATCGATGAGTTTGCCTATAAGCTCCTTTTTTTGGATGTGGGGCTGATGAATCATCTGTGTGGTCTGGACTGGTCGACATTAAGGAATATGGATGTTAACCAATTAATCAATGAAGGGGCTATAGCCGAGCAGTTTGTTGGTCAGCACCTTGCCTATCTCAAGGGGGGAGTGGAGCAGCCGTGGATGGTTTACTGGCTGCGCGAAGGGCGAAAAAATAACGCTGAAGTAGATTATGTCATTTCCCGTGATTCAGAGATTTTTCCGGTGGAAATCAAGGCCGGGCGCAGTGGTGCCCTGCGTTCATTACACCAGTTCGTGGCTTTGGGGAAAGCCGGAAAAGCGATTCGTTTTGATGCCAATCAGCCCAGCTGGCAAAAGGTCGTGCAGAAAGTGCCGACAGCCGACGCCTATCGCGAAGTATCGTTTGAACTATTCTCGCTGCCCCTGTATGCCGTAGGCGAACTACCCCGCATGCTGCCCAGCTGAATTATGAATTTTGGGGACGTTGTTACATTGTTAAATTACAATAACGCAATTTAACAATGTAACAACGTCCCCAGGTGTTCCACAGGGAGAGGAAAATCTTTGACGCCGGGCTATTGTTGTGATATCTGAATTTATGATATTCAAATTGCAAGAAGAGGGTTTATGCTTGACCGGCATCTTGAAGGGAAAATAAAAAAAGCGGCTGCTGAGTACCCGGTGGTAACCTTGACCGGGCCGCGTCAGTCGGGCAAGACCACCCTGGTGCGCGCCGCTTTTCATGATTATGCCTATGTATCTCTGGAAGATCCGGAAGCACGTTCATTCGCTCTCGAGGATCCGCGTGGCTTCCTGCGGCAATGGCGAGATGAGGTTATTCTTGACGAGGTGCAGCGCTGTCCGGAACTTTTTTCCTATATTCAGACGATCGTTGATGAGGAAGACCGGCCCGGACAATTTATTCTTACCGGTTCACAGAATTTTCTGCTTCTGAAGAGCATCAGCCAGTCGCTGGCCGGCCGCTGTGCCATATTCCATCTCCTGCCCCTGTCGTACGATGAACTTGCCGGCCGCCCTTCACTGCCGGTTGACCAGCTGGGCAGCGTTTTCCCCGCTGACCGGCCGATTCCGGACCGGGACCTGAACGATTGTCTGCATCGGGGCTTCTATCCGCGCATCCACGATAAGGGGCTGGAGGCTCAGGATTGGCTGAGAAATTATTACCAGACCTATCTTGAGCGGGATGTCAGGGAGATAATTAATGTCGGGGATTTGGAAGCGTTCCGTCGCTTTACCGCCTTGTGTGCCGGGCGGACCGGGCAGCTGCTGAATTTTACCAACCTGGCATCGGACTGCGGCATTACCCATACAACCGCTCGACGTTGGCTGTCGGTATTAGAGGCGAGTTTTATTGTCGTTCTGCTCAGGCCGCACCATCAAAATTTTTGCAAAAGGCTGGTCAAAACGCCTAAACTCTATTTTGTCGATACCGGGTTGCTGTGTTATCTGCTGCGCATCAGAAAACCGGAGGAGCTGACCTTTCATGCCGCCCGGGGGGCAATTTTTGAGAGTTTTGTGGTGGCAGAACTCTACAAGAGAGCGTTTAATGCCGGTGTGGAACCTGACTATTTTTTCTGGCGTGATTCAGCCGGCCATGAAGTTGATATCATCATCGATTTGGGTGATGAAGTAATTCCGCTGGAGATAAAATCGGGGAGTACGTTAAATAAGGATTTTTTCAAGGGGCTGGAATATTGGCAACATATTGCCGGGGAAAAAGCGAAGCCTCGGGCCGCGTTGATCTACGGCGGCAACAGTTCGGTTGTCCGCAACGCCATCCATGTGTATGCCTGGTGGAATTTTTAAACTGCAACGTCCCTATTATTTGGCGGTGTCGAGCATTTCGACCGTTTCCTGGACCTTGCCGTCGTACAGTTTATGTTTATCTTTTATGGTGAAAAATTCATTTATTGTCTGCTTGATTTTATAGGCGCCGGCATCGGTGCCGCCAATGGCATATATTTTTCCGTCCGGGGTGGAGACCGCCGCCAGTGTTGAGCGGGGAAGCTGCATGGACGGTCCTTTCTCCCATGTGTCGGTAACCGGGTCGTAGATGAAGACATCATTCAGCGGGGGACTGCCCCATTGCCCCAGGCTGCCGCCCATGATGTATATCCTGCCGTCCGCGCCAAGCGCACCTGAAACTGAAAACCGTGGCTCCGGCATGGGGGCCCGGCATTCCCAGGTGTCGGTCGCGGGATCATAGACCTCCGTGGTCTGGTAGATGAATCGTTTCCCGGTCGTTCTATCGCTCTTATCACCACCGCCGAAGATATAGATTTTATTGTCTCTGCCCAAAACCGCCGCAAACAGAACCCGCTTTCCTGACATGGGTTTTTTAAATTCCCAGGTGTTCTTTACAGGGTCGTAGCATTCAATGGAGCTGAGGAATTCCGTTTTGCCGGTGCTTTGAAATTGATTATCACGACCCATCTCGAGGATTATATGATAACCTCCCAGAACAAAAATCCTGCCGTCAGGCAGGGCAACGGCTTCATGGTCGATGCGGCGTTCGAGCATGGGAGGGATGTCGGTTTGATGGACGGTTTTAACCCTCCGGTAGGTAAGCGTTTGGTTGACAACCTCGAAAGTAGTTTCGGGCCATTTCATGGTAACCGGATCATAGGGTAGGACAATGTTTTCTCCAGAACCTTTCCACAAACCTTTACCGCCAGTCCAGTAGATGCGGCCGTCTTTGCTGACGGCAATGGCGGCCCCGTCTCCTTGTCGTTGGTAATCAGTATTTCTTAATTTTTCCGGTGGGATTTGAATGATCCTGTCAATCTCTTTCTTGGGCCCGTAGGCTTTATAATAACCCGGGCGATCTTGTATCGTTTTAACAGCGATCCAATATTTTTCAGCCGTATCATAATAGTAGTAATCGTCAGGATTTTTAATCTTTCCTGGAACAGGCTCCAGGACCTCCCAGGCGTTTTTTACCGGGTCATAGACCATGTTTGAAAATTCGCCATCATTATACTTCCTGATCAGGATATAATTATAAACCCCTCCGCCCATGACATATATTTTGCCGTCATTGCCGAGGGCGGCATCGTGGCCATAGCGACCATTGGGCATCGGGGCGACATATTTCCAGCCGGCACCAATACAGTCGGCAGAGAGGAGAGACAAAAGTAACAATATGGTGCTGATAATGGTTCTGGCGGTCATGAAAAATCCTCTCGATTAATTGTCCGGGAGTGTGAAGTTCGCGCTTGGTACCAATGGCACCGTTGTCTGCCCCGGGGCAAGGGGAATCAGTTCATATGTAACCCGCCAGATCCTCGCTTCCTCCGCAAAATGTGCACTGTCGTGAAGCTGAAGCGGTGCGAGTTCTATTGAGTTTCCGTCAATGGGTGCTGAATCAATAACATTGCCATCCTTATCGGCAGATGTCCCGCAAAGATGCCACTTGTAATCCTGGTCCATGGCATAGATGACCAGGACGACACGATCTATATCCTCATTCCAGACATTGTATTGCACCTCGACCTCACATGCTGCGGAATTGATGGTAACATTGTCATCATAAAAGGTCACGGCAGAAAGGATACTCTTGCCCACCACCCAGTCTGAAAACCCCTGTTGGATGGGATCGTAAACTTCAGGGTTATCTCTAAGCCGGTACTCATCCGTACTGAATTCAAAATGGTCAAACTCGGCTCTATATTCAAATTTTTTTGCTGATGCGTTAACTCTTAGCAGCGATTTGTCCCCGTCATTATCGGCAGTGGTTCGGCAGAAGACGCTGTCGACGGGGACGACCTTATCATTATCCCCCAAGAGCGAGGCGAGGATCCCTTTAGTGCCGGCAATCATGGTCATGTTGGCCTGAGGCATACATGAAGAAGATCGGTTCAGGTTATATAAGGTCGGGTTGCCGCTTAACCAGGAAATCCAGCTGCGGTCATCATAGGGGAACAGATCCCATGTCCCCGGCGACCAGCAACTGCTGATTGCCGTCATGGGGGGAGTGTTTAGCTCATCAAGCATAAAAAATGTCCCGTGATTCGGGGTGGCGGCCATCACCATGTTGTGGACGCCCCGGTTTCGGGCTTGAAGCGTACGTGATACGATCCCGCCCATGCTGAAGCCAAAGGTATCAAAATAGGGAAAGGAGCCGGTACTGCCGTGTGTATCAGAGGGCAGTCCCTTGACATCCAGGGCCGCAAACGTGGTGGCCAGGCTGTTGCCGGTCTCAACAATTCCGGCACGCGGATTATAGGTTCCGAACATGGGACGGTACACCCCATTGGTTGCGAGTGCAATATCTTCGACCATATACTTATATCGCTGTTCGATGTTGGGATCGGTGTGCCCCTGGTTATAGAAGATGGCCTTCCCATCCCATCCGTGGAGCATGAGTATGGGAAGGGCGTTGGCGTTGGGTTCTTTTTCAGGACCCAAAATATCTAAAATCGTCAATTCATCTTTGTCATAAATATAGGCGTTGGGCGGCGGGAAAATATGGTTGTATATTATCGATGAGGCCTGAACAAAGAGATAAAGATGAGCAATGGTTATGTTGGGGATGTAATCATTGAGCGAGGCGAGGAGGATCGGTTTTTTCGTGCTCAGATCAACGGCAACAGGATCGCCGAATGCGGTAGTGGAAAAATTTACCGCCGCAACATGGCGGTTGTTGATTTCATCCACTGCAAAGTCATAGGGTTTGATCTGCATGAGTGTCCAGTGTGTGCCGTCCCAGTAATAAGGAAAAACCGTGCTCTCATCCAGATTGAGAGCGTCAACGGTTGACTGGAAATACCGGCCGGCCAGGACGACCCAATTGTTTATGGTGGGGATTTCAGCACCATCGATGGCCGGCTCCACCGCAATCTGGATCATCTCCCCCAGTGCGGCCACCGTGGGATCGCCCAGTTGAGGATCAAGGGTCAAACTATCTCCGGGATCCACGACCGGCCCGGTGGTGGGCGGCATCAGGGTGATGATCGCATCAGCGCTCAGGGCGCCGGGAGGAATGACCATCATGAAACGCTTGTCAGGGCTCTCAATAGTTCCCCCTGCCGCGGCCGTAACCAAGGCTGAGATGGTGTCGGGGGGCGCGGGATCGGCCTGATCGAGAGCTATGTCATAGGATGTAGCCGTAGGCGTAGCTTCATCAACATCGGCATCAACCGCGGCGACGCGAGAAGTGGCAGGATATCCGAATGCGGCAATTTGGAGCGTTACCAGGCCGGCGGGTAGATTGTTCAGCAGATAATAGCCTTGCGCATTGGTTGTGGCGACGGCGCCGGTTTCCTGATTTGTTATGACGACATTAGAGAGGGGCTTGCCGCTCTCTTTGTCAAAAATCATCCCTTCCAGAGAACCGGTCTGCGGGCGGGGTGTCAAGGTGAAATCGACCGTTGCGGGCTCATCGGCCTCTACGGCGATGAAACTTTGTTGGTCTGGCAGATACCCGGGGTGACTTGCCGACACCGTATAATCGCCCACCGGCACGGTCAGCATGGTATACGTTCCGTCAGCTTCGGTCTGGGCGCCGGCAAGAACCCCTTCGCCGATGCCGATCCGGGCATTGCGGACCGGTTCCCCGGTTACGGCATCGATAACCGTGCCGACAATCGTCCCGCTGGTTGTGGGCGCCAGATTAAACGTAAGCGTTTCCGAGGCATCGGTAACAACGTGCGAGACCACGGCCACCGCTTCATGGTTCAGGGCCATAGCCATAATCATGATGTCGCCGGTCGGCAGATCTGCAAGGGAAAATTGGCCGTCTTGATTGGTTACGGCCTCGATCGAGGTGCCGATGACTTTCACCATTGCCCAGGCAATGGGCCAACCGGTTATCCCGTCTTGAATGATGCCGGTAACAGTAGTGTTGATTTCCGCCGGCTCGCTGCGCCCGTTGCGGTAGGGAACCGCGAGATCCAATTCATAGGGATTCTTGTCAATCAGCAAGGTGATAAAGGTGTTTTGCGTGTTTTCCTGAGTAATGTAGAGTGTCTGCTGGCCGTACGGCACATCATCGAGGGCAAAAGTTCCGTCTGCTGCGGTGACGCATGCATTGTCTGTGCCGCCAAGCGTAATGGTTACGCCTGCTTCCGGCTCCAGGGATGTGCTGTTGACGATGGTTCCCATCACCATGGAGAGCGCGGATTCTTTATGCAGGGCAAAGTCAATTTTCCAGATGCCCGGTTCATCATAGATTGTCTGCCAACTGCCGGTGGTATAGCCTTCAAGGCTGGCAGTTATGGTAGCCGATCCTGGTGTGATGCCGTAAATCGCATAGGAGCCATCGCTCAGGGTGATGGTTGACTGCGTCTTTTCCGCATCGGTGATCGAAACATTGACGCCGGCAAGGGGCTCACCGCTCTGGCCATCACTGATGATGCCGATGGCGGTCACGGCGGTGGCCTGAATATTGACCACTATGGTTATCGCGTCGCTCACCGAACCTCCCGGGCCGGTGGCGGTAGTGGTATAGGTGGTGGTGGCCGCGGGCGAAACCATTACGGATCCGCTGGTGGCCACGAGGCCGATTCCCGGCTCAATGGTTACCGTGTCGGCATAGGATGAAGTCCAGGTGAGAGTTGTGGGTTGACCCGGATCGACGGTCAGCGGATCGGCTGTTAGTGATACAACCGGCGGGTTCGGGCTGACAATGATGGTGACGGTCATGCTGGCGGTGATGTCGCCGTCCGTAACCCTGAATTCAGGCTGATAGCTGCCTGCCTGGCCGACGACGGGCGTCCAGCTAAACACCTGGGTGTCAGGATTAAATGTTGCCCCTGCAGGCAGGTTTGAGGCGGAGTAGGTTAATGGCTCATCACTGCTGCTCTGGGCGTGAACCGTGAAGGCAAGCTCTTGTTCCTCCAGAACGTGCTGGTCGGCAACCGGATCAAAAAGCAACAGTGAACCATGAGCAACCGTTACCGGGGCAGCGGTGTAGCTGGTTACGGGTTCGTGCTGGCCGTCATCAATAACCGCGTAGAGGTAATACTCTCCTGCCGGGACTGCTGAGGTGTTCCAGGTGTACTGATCGTCGGCGCCGTCAGGATCTTCATCAAGGCCGGCGGCAATCAGGGTGCCGTCGGCGTTTGTTTGGTCAGTGTCGTAATAGAGGGCGATGGCGGCGTTGCTGTCCGGATCGTCTCCGACCAGGTGATGAGAAAGCTATCGTCCGCCCGATCATCAGTGCCATCAGGTTCAGTAATGGTGATTGACGGAGGATAGGTTGCGGCGGCGGTCACGGTAATGGTCACATTGTCGGTGGCGGCGCCGCCGGGCCCCGTGGCCGTGATCGTATAGGTGGTGGTCTGGATCGGTGAAACGGCAATCGAGCCATTCACCGCAACGCTGCCAATCCCCTGATCTATTTCGCAGGAATCGGCATCGGTCGCATTCCATGAAAGGGTTGACGATTCACCACTCATGATCGCCGCCGGATCGGCACTGATCGTGACGGCCGGCGGTGTTGACTGTTGTTCCTGGATCACCTCAATGGTGAGATAACTTCCCGGGCTGCTGGCCAGTTCAACGGTAATCGAGTTGGTCTCTGTGAGATTCAGCGGTGCTTGCAGGAAAGAAACATTCTGACCAAAATCAGAGGGGCCGAACAGTTGTTCTCCATTGACCCAGACCGACGCACTGCTTATGGCATTGGTGATTCTGTTGTCACCGTCGGTAGCCCCATTCTTGACAATGAGCGTTCCCGGCCCCGAAATCGCGGCAAAGGAATCGGTGAAAACATTGGGAGAGCCGGTGGTGCGAACATATTGCTACGGACCGAATACGGTCTCTTCGGTTGTATCGGGTGGGTCGGGTGCAATAGCCGCCAAGGAAGTGCCGGCGAATATGGCCAGGATCAAACACAACGCAATAAGAGCAGCCCTTTTCATCGTTGCCTCCTTCATTCAATGAAGTGCCTCACTGCCGCTGATAGCTAAGTGCTTTTCATCTTCAGCTAACCATCCTGATATCCCCGTATCCAATTCAGACGCCTTTTGTCAATTGTATAAAAAA